>JAPLOK010000364.1 GCA_026400775.1 Alphaproteobacteria bacterium
AGACCACCTCGCATAATCCGCGTTCGACCGTCGGCACCGTCACCGAGATCTACGACTATATGCGCCTGCTCTGGGCGCGCGTGGGCGTGCCATATTCACCCGCGACAGGCCTGCCCATCGAGGCGCAGAGCGTGTCCCAGATGGTGGACCGGGTGGCCGCGATGGAGGAAGGCACACGGCTGCTGATCCTGGCGCCGGTGGTGCGCGGCAAAAAGGGCGAATACCGCAAGGAGCTGGCCGAATGGCAGCGCCGCGGCTTCGAGCGCGTGAAGATCAACGGCACGCTGCACATGATCGATGCGGCGCCGAAGCTGGATAAGAAACTGAAGCACGATATCGAGATCGTGGTGGACCGCGTGGTGGTGCGCGAAGGCATGGCGCAGCGCCTGGCGGATAGTTTCGAAACCGCGCTCGGCCTGGCCGATGGCATCGCCTATGCGGAACATGCGGAGACCGGCGAGCGGACCGTCTTCAGCCAGAAATTCGCCTGCCCCGTCTCCGGCTTCTCCATCGAGGAAATCGAGCCGCGGCTGTTCAGCTTCAACTCCCCGCAGGGCGCCTGCCCGTCCTGTGATGGCCTCGGCACCGAGAGCTTCTTCGACCCGGCGCTGGTGGTGCCCGACGACAACAAGGCGCTGCGCGACGGCGCCATCGCCGCCTGGTCCGGCACCAATTCGCCCTATTACGACCAGACGCTGGACAGCCTGGCGAAGCACTTCAAGCAACGCATGGACACGCCCTGGGGCGAGCTTGCGCCCGAGTTCCGAGAAGCACTGCTGAACGGCACCGGCAAGGAGGCCGTGACGCTGCGCTACAAGGATGGCTTGCGCGCCTACGAAGTGCAGAAGCCCTTCGAAGGCGTGATCCCCAACCTGCAGCGCCGCTTCCGCGAGACCGACAATCCTTGGGTGCGCGAGGACCTCTCGCGCTACCAGGCGGAGAAGCCCTGCCATGCCTGCAATGGACATCGGCTGAAGCCGGAATCGCTGGCGGTGAAGGTCGCTGGCAGGCATGTGGGAGAGGTATGCGAACTCTCCATCCGCAATGCGCGCACATGGTTCGCAGGCGTGGATGCGACGCTGACGCCGCAGCGGCAGGAGATCGCACGCCGCATCCTCAAGGAAATCGAGGAAAGGTTGCAGTTCCTGGTCGATGTCGGGCTGGATTACCTCTCGCTCGGCCGCGCTTCGGCGACACTCTCGGGCGGGGAATCACAGCGCATCCGTCTGGCCTCGCAGATCGGCTCAGGGCTGACGGGCGTGTTGTATGTGCTCGACGAACCCAGCATCGGCCTGCACCAGCGCGACAATGAACGCCTGCTCGGCACGCTGCGGCGGCTGCGCGACATCGGCAACACGGTGCTGGTCGTCGAACATGACGAGGACGCGATCCGCGCCGCCGACCATTTGATCGATATCGGCCCCAAGGCCGGCGCGGGCGGCGGACGCATCATCGCGCAGGGCACGCCGGCGGAGGTGGAAAAACACCCCGACAGCCTGACCGGCGCCTATCTGTCGGGCAGGCGGGATGTGCCGGTGCCGGCGCAGCGCCGCCCCTTCGACCCCAAGAAAATGCTGCGGCTTTCCGGCGCGCGCGGGAACAACCTGAAGGATGTCACCGCGTCCTTCCCGCTCGGCACCTTCACCTGCGTCACCGGTGTCTCCGGCGGCGGCAAATCCACTTTGGTGATCGAGACGCTGTACAACGCGACCGCCCGGCGCCTGATGGGCGCGGGCACCGTGCCGGCCGCGCATGACAAGCTCGAGGGCCTGGAATATCTCGACAAGATCATCGACATCGATCAGTCGCCGATCGGCCGCACACCGCGTTCCAACCCTGCCACCTATACGGGCCTGTTCACACCCATCCGCGACTGGTTCGCCGAGTTGCCGGAAGCGCGTGCGCGCGGCTACCAGCCGGGCCGCTTCAGCTTCAACGTCAAGGGCGGCCGTTGCGAGGCCTGCCAGGGCGACGGCCTGATCAAGATCGAGATGCACTTCCTGCCCGATGTCTACGTCACCTGCGACACCTGCAAGGGCAAGCGCTACAACCGCGAAACACTGGATGTGAAGTTCCGCGGCAAATCCATCGCCGATGTGCTGGACATGACGGTGAGCGAGGGGCGCGAGTTCTTCGCGGCCGTGCCCGCCATCCACGACAAGCTGCGCACGCTGGAGGAGGTGGGGCTGGGCTATATCCACCTTGGCCAGCAGGCCACGACGCTGTCGGGCGGTGAGGCGCAGCGCATCAAGCTGTCCAAGGAGCTGTCGCGCCGGGCCACCGGGCGCACCCTCTACATCCTGGATGAACCGACTACCGGGCTGCATTTCGAGGATGTGCGCAAGCTGCTGGAAGTGCTGCACGCGCTGGTGGAGACGGGCAACACGGTGGTGGTGATCGAGCACAATCTGGAGGTGATCAAGACCGCCGACTGGGTGCTGGATCTCGGCCCCGAAGGCGGCGAGGGCGGCGGGCGGATCGTGGCCGAGGGCACACCGGAGGATGTTGCGGCTCATTGCGAATCCCACACCGGGCGGTTCCTGAAGCCGATCCTGGCGCGGCACGCGCCGCCGTTGGCCAAAAAGCGTACCCGACGCGCCCAGGCCGTGTGAGAGTGTCGGCATGCAGCGCCGACACCTCCTCGCCCTGACCGCCGCCACGCCCGTACTGGCGCAGGATTCACGCCCCGCCCGCATGCTGGTGCCCTATGGGGCGGGCAACATAACCGACCAGGTGGCGCGCGTGCTGGCCGATGCGCTGGGGCCGCGCTGGGGTGGGCGGCTGGTGGTCGAAAACCAGCCCGGCGCCAGCGGCATGCTGGGCGCGCAGGCGCTGACGCGCAGCCCGCCCGATGGCAGCGTCTTTGCCATGATCTCGGTGGCCGCACTGGCCATCCTGCCGCATGTGACGCGGCAGATGCGCTATGATCCGCTGACCGACCTGGCGCCGATCGCGAGCGTGTCGGTCTCATCTTCCTTCATGGCGGTGCACCCCTCACTGCCGGTGCGGAACCTGGCAGAACTGGCCGCGCATTGCCGGGCGCGGCCGGCGGGTGATCCGGTGTTCTACTATTCGCCCGGCAATGCCACCGTGCCGCATCTGAACCTGGAAGCGATCCGCCGCGCGCTGGATTTCCCGATGGAGCACGTACCGTACCGCACGAGTGCGGCGGGCAATACCGACCTGCTGGCCGGGCGCGTGCAGGTCACGATGGACAGCGCCTCGCTGACCTTGCAGCACATGCTCTCAGGCGCGCTGCGCCCGGCGCGCTGCGCCCCATTGTCTACAACCATGACCGCCGCCACCCGCTGCTGCCCGATGTGCCCACCATCGGAGAGGCAGCGCCGGGACTGACGCTGCTCAACGCCTGGCAGGGGCTGTTCTTCCCGCGCGCGACAGCCGCGCCCATCATCGAACGCACCGCGCGCGACATACTCGACGTGATCGACACGCCGGAATTCGCCGCCCGCCTGCCGGTCGGCAACAGCCCGATGGTGATGGGTCCGGCAGGGCTTGCTGCCTATCTGCGGCGGGACCACGAGCGGCTCGGGCGGTTGGTCGCGGCAATCGGCCTGACCGCGGATTGATCAGAGTGTCGCGATGCAGTCCATCACGATCATGTGGTCGGGATGGGCCAAGCGCGGGCTTTCGCTCGTCATGCGCGCCGGCATGTCACCATCCTTGAAATAGCTGCGGTAGATCTCATCGAAGACGGCGAAATTCGTCATGTCCGTCATCGCCACCGTGATCTTGACCGCGCGGTCCAGCGAGGAGCCGGCATCCTCCAGGATGCAGATCAGGTTGCGCATCACCTGATGCAACTGCGCGGCGAAATCGCCGCGGGCGATATCGCCCCGCGCCGAGCGCCAGGGCACCACGCCGCTGGTGAAGACGAAGCCGCCGCCCTTCACCGCATGCACCATCGCTGACCGGTATGGCACCACACGGGGGGAAAGAATGATCTGCCGTGCCACGGCATCCTCCTGCAAAGACTGCGCGCATCGTGGCATGCGCCCGGTGCGGTTGCCACATCCTCGTCACGTTGTTAGGAGACGCCCGGACTGGTAACGCGGGAGTCTGTGCCGCTCATGAAGATCGTCTCCTGCAACAGCAACAGGCCGCTTGCGCAGGCCGTCGCTGACAACCTGCAACTTCCATTGGTCAATGCCTCCGTCCGTCGCTTCGCGGACATGGAAATCTTCGTGGAGTTCCACGAGAACATCCGCGGTGAAGACGTATTCGTGCTGCAGTCCACCAGCGCGCCGGCCAATGACCACCTGATGGAATTGCTCATCACGATGGACGCGCTGCGCCGCTCCAGCGCGCGCCGCATCACCGCCGTGGTGCCGTATTTCGGCTATGCACGGCAGGACCGGAAGACAGGCCCGCGCACGCCCATCTCAGCCAAGCTCGTCGCCAACCTGATCACCGAAGCGGGCGCTGACCGTGTACTGACGCTGGACCTGCATGCCGGCCAGATCCAGGGCTTCTTCGACATTCCGGTGGATAACCTCTTTGCCGCCCCGCTCTTCGTGCAGGACATCAAGGCCCGCTATGCCGGGCGCAACCTGATGGTCGTCTCGCCCGATGTCGGCGGCGTGGTCCGCGCACGTGCCATCGCCACCCGCCTGCACACTGATCTCGCCATCATCGACAAGCGCCGCCCACAGGCGGGCGTGTCGGAGGTGATGAACGTGATCGGCGATGTGCGCGACCGTGACTGCATCATCGTGGATGACATCATCGACAGCGGCGGCACCCATTGCAACGCGGCCGAGGCGATCATGCGCAACGGCGCGCGAAGCGTGTCGGTCTATGTCACGCATGGCGTCTTCTCGGGCGGCGCGGTGGCGCGCGTCGGCGCCTCCTCGATCGAGATGCTGACCGTGACCGACAGCATCGCCGCCACCGAAGCGGTGCAGACCGGCGCCAATGTGCGCCAGTTGCCCATCGCGCCGCTGCTGGCCGAAGCAATGCGTCGCATCAGCGAGGAAAGCTCCGTCTCCTCTCTGTTTGATTGAAGGGCGGCCCCCGCCTAGGCTCGCATCCGCAGGAGAGAAACGCCGCCATGAAGCTGTTCTATTCACCGGGTGCCTGCAGCCTCGGCATCCATGTGGTGCTGGAGGAGATCGGCGCGCCTTTCGCCACCCAGCGCATCTCGACGCGCGACGGATCGAACCTCAAGCCCGAATATCTCGCGGTGAATCCGAAGGGGAAGGTGCCGGCACTGGCGCTCGATGATGGCTCGGTCATCACCGAGTACCCGGCCATCGCCATGTACCTGGCCCGCGCCAACCCGGCCGCGACGCTGTTGCCCGAGGGGCTGCGCGGCGAGATCGATTGCCTATCCGTCCTGGATTACATCGCCGGCACTGTGCACCCGATGGGCTTCTCGCGGCAGTTCCGCGCCGCGCGCTTCGCGAAGGACGCGGCGGACGAAGCGCGCGTGATCGCCGATGGCAAGGCGGCGGCCGAATCCTACCTCGCCGTGCTGGCCGCGGGCCTGCGCGGGCCGTGGTATTTCGGCACGCAATACACGCTGGCCGACAGCGCGCTCTTCTTCATCGAACAATGGTGCGGCCGGGCGCAGATCACGCCACCGCCCGCCATCTCCGCCCACCTCCAGCGCATGCTGGCACGGCCCGCCGTGCAGCGCGCGCTGGCAACCGAAAGTGCATGACCATGAACAAGCTTTTCTACGCGCCCGGCGCCTGCTCCATCGGCATCCATGTGCTGCTGCAGGAGATCGGCAAACCCTATGAACCCGTGCTGC
>JAPLOK010000321.1 GCA_026400775.1 Alphaproteobacteria bacterium
CGATGGCGCGCAGTTCCGGCCGCGCCGAGAGATCGATCGCCATGCCGGTGCCGGCGATGACGAAATCTGCCGCCACCGCGCCGCGCGCTGTCTCCAGCACCACGCCTTGCCCCTCGGCGCGCGCGCGCAGCAGCCCCGCACCCGTCAGCACCGAGACGCCCGCATGCGCCGCGCACCGCGACCAGGTTTCCTGCGGGGGCGGTTGGTTGACCGCGACCAGATGCCGCAGCCAGCGCCATTTCGTGGCATCGGGCAGGTCGGCGTAGTGCTCCAGGAAGCCCGCGAATTCCATCCAGCGATTGGGGTTCACGCGCGGCATCTCCGCGCGCCGAACCAGCATTGTCACGCGCGCCGCGCCCGCTTCCAGCGCGGTCGCGGCATTGTCGAAGGCCGAGGCGCCGGCGCCCACCACCGCCACATGCCGGCCGGCAAGCGGCGCGAAATCGATCGCCTCCGCCGTATGCGCCCACAAGCCGCGCGGCAGCGCCGCGATCGCCGCCGGCGCGCGCCATTGCCCCATGCCATCCATGCCTGAGGCCAGCACCACATGCCGCGCGCGCCAGGCCCGCGCGCCGGCGCGGATGGTGAACAGCCCATCCGCATCGGGTGTGATGGAATCCACGCGGCAACCATGCGCGACCGGCAGGCGCAGTGTGGCGCGCAGCCAATCCAGATAGGCCTGCCATTCCTGGCGCGGCAGCTTGTGCAGCGCGGCCCAGGCGGCCTCGCCATGCCGCGCCTCATACCAGGCGCGCACCGAGAGCGAGGGCACGCCGCCTTCCGGCCCGATCACATGCTTGGGCGTGCGCAGCGTCTCCATCCGCGCGAAGCCGGTCCACACGGCGGAAGCCCCTTCGGGCAGCGCCTCGATCACCTGCAGCGGCCCGATGCGTGCGCGCTGTAAGGCGAAGGCCAGGGCCAACCCGGCCTGGCCCGCGCCGATGATCGCCACCTGTAAGGCATCACCCGGCAGCGCGCGCACCCAGTCGCGCGCCGGATAGGTCAGGGTTGCGAGTTCCCAGGCAACGCGGCGCGCCAGCGCATCCATCCGCGCAGCGGCGCCAGCTTGCTGGGGCCATATCTGGTTCATCGGCCGGTCCAATTGTTGGGCGCCGCGCTCCGTCTTTCCGGCTCAACCACGACGGGGGTATGCAAGCATGCGTGCGCGCAGGCCCCAAGGGGTTTTTCGTATGCGCCGTCACCGCGACATGCGCGCCTGCCCATGCTATGAGCAGCTCGCTGCACCTTCGACAGGCTATGCCCATGCAAGGCTTGCTGATAACGGCCGATGCGCTCTGGCCCGCCGCCGATGCGCCTGTGCAGCGCCCTGGCCGCGTGCTGGTGACCAATGGCCGAGTTGTTGCCATAGGCGCGGCCGCCGATGCGCCCGACGTGCTGGCGCTACCCGGCTGCACGCTGCTGCCCGGCTTCGTCACCGCGCACCAGCATGGGCGCGGCCTGCCGCAGGCGCTGATGGGTTATCCGGATGACCGGCTGGAGGCCTGGATCAACCGCCGCCGCGCCCGCGCTGCCCCCGCCATCCGCCCGCTGGTGCTGCTGGCAGCGGCGCGCATGCTGGCCAATGGCATTACCGGCTGCCTGCACGCCAACTGGTCCTGGGGCGCCCCGCATGAGGCCGAGCTGGAACAGGTGCAGGACGCCTATGCCGAAGCGGGCATCCGCGCGGCGATCTGCATCGGCATCGCCGATCGCTGCGCGCTGCTGGCGCCGGAGGATGCGCAGTCGCGCTTCATTGCAGCCCTGCCACCGCCCCTGCGCGCCCTGGCCGAAAGCGTGTCACGCCAGCCCTTCGTGCAGGATGCGCGGGAGGCCAGCGATATCCGCGCAAGGCTGCTGCGGCGGCATCCTGACATGCCGGTGCTGTATGGTCCCTCGGGACCGCAATGGGTGTCGGATGCGCTGCTGCGCGATGTCGCGGCGGCGGCTCGGACCGAGGGCGCGGGGCTGCACATGCACCTGCTGGAAAGCCCGGCGCAGCGCGATGCCTGCGCGGCGTTGTATCCCGAGGGCACGGTGCGAAGGCTGGCCGCGCTGGGCGCGCTCGGTCCGCATGCGAGCCTGGCGCATGCCGTCTTCGCCACGGCCGATGACATGGCGCTGCTGGCCGAGACCGGCACCACCGTGGTGCTCAACCCTGGCAGCAATCTGCGCCTGGGCAATGGCGCACCGCCGGTGGCGGCCCTGCGCGCGGCCGGCGTGCCGCTCGCCCTCGGCGGTGATGATTGCGAGCTGAATGACGACCGCGACCCATGGGGTGAATTGCGCCTTTCGGTGGTGCTGTCGCGCACAGGAGATACGGCATCGCCACCCGGGGCCAGCGGGGGCGAAGCATTCGGCCGGGCCAGTCCGCGGGGAGCCGCCGCGATGGGCGTGGCCCAGGCCGGCCGCATCGCGCCCGGCATGCTGGCCGATCTCC
>JAPLOK010000343.1 GCA_026400775.1 Alphaproteobacteria bacterium
ATCCTGAGCGGGGTTGACGGCCACCCCCCGGGGGGCCGAAGCGGGCGGAACATGCTTCCGGGGAGAGTGGGATGCAAGCCTTGCGGGTGGGCGTGGTGGGTGCCGGCCATTTCGGGCGCTTCCATGCGCTGAAATTGGCCGCGATCGGAGCGCTGTCCGGCCTGTCGGACGCCGATGCCGCGCGCGCTGGCCAGGTTGCCGGTGAGGCAGGCTGCCCCGCCATGCCACTCGATTCGCTGATTGCGGCCTCGGATGCCATTATCGTGGCAGCTCCCACGCGCTTGCATATGGAGATCGGGCTGCAGGTGCTGGCCGCTGGTCGGCACCTGTTCATGGAAAAGCCCATCGCCGCCACGCTGGAGGAAGCCGACCGGCTGATCGCCGCGGCACGGGGGCGCGTGCTGCAGGTGGGCCATATTGAGCGCCATTCGGCGGCCATCCGCATGCTGCGCGCCGAACTGGCGGGATTCACGCCGCGCGCCATGCAGGCCACGCGCGTCGCACCCTTCCGGCCGCGCAGCCTGGATGTCTCGGTGGTGCTGGACCTGATGATCCATGACATCGACCTGGTGCTGAGCCTGGCCGGCGCCGAGCCCGTGGAGGTGCGCGCCGTGGGTCGGCCTGTCATGTCCGCGCATGCGGACTACGCTGTGGCCCAGCTCAGTTTCGCCAATGGCATGCAGGCCGAACTGACCGCGAGCCGGGTCGCCGTGGCCATGGAGCGCCGGCTGCGCCTGCTGGGGGACCAGGGCGAGGTGCGGGTCGATTTCCTCAAGCGCGAACTGGCCGCACTCCGCCCCGGCGGCGCCGAGCCGGCCGAGCACATGCCCGGCTGGGGCCGCGACCTGTTGAGCTGGACCGAACATGACAGCCTGGAGGCCGAGCACGCCGCCTTCCTGGATTCCATTCGCGCCGGCACGCCGCCCGAGCCGGATGGCGCGGCCGGCCGCGCCGCGCTGTCGGTTGCGCTGCGGGTGGAGCAGGCCGCGGCCACCGGCCGCGTGGCCTGAAGCGCCTCAGCGCTGCTGGCAGCCGGTGATGGTCACGCGCAGCGTACTGCCCGAGACCTGCACCACGCCTGGGTTGGGGCCGGGCGTGAAGGCGACGATGCCCGGGTTTATCCCGAACCAGAACTGCCGATTGGTGCTCTGTCCGCCCTGCGTCAGCACGGCATTACCCGTCACCCGCACGCTGTCCGTCCCGTTATTGGCGAAGCTCAGCCTGATCTGGCTGGCGGGCCCGCCGGCATGCGTGGCCGAGTTCAGACCGATGGCGCATCCATTGGTCCCGCCGCCGGTGAAGACCAGACTCGACCGGCTCCAGGAGTTGGTCTGCGCCATGGCCGGCAGCGCGGCGAGCATGGCAGGCAGGAGCAGGGCAGGCAGAATGGCGGTGCGCATGGCGGTATCGTCCTTTTGATGTCTGGCGCCATGGTGGCGCCAGCCTGCCGCGCCGGCTATTTCGCCTGGCCTATGGCCGCGATAGACGCGGGAATTCGTCACCATGCCACATGACGGCCGCGTCCGCCGTGTTATCATCGCCCCATTGCAACAGGAGGGAATGCAATGCGTGCAATCATGATAGTGAGCGTACTGGCGATCGGTCTGGCAGCCTGCGGGCAGCGGCCTGGCGAGCGTGCTTTGACGGGCGGGCTGATCGGTGCGGGTGTCGGCGCGGGTGCGGCGGCACTGACCGGTGGCAACCTGGCGACCGGTGCCATTGTCGGCGGTGGCGTGGGTGCCGTGGGCGGCGCGGTCACGGCGCCGCGTCGGTGAATGGTTGCAGGCGCGGCTTCAGGCCGCGCCCATGATCGCCTGGCCGGCGCTGATCTCGTTTCCGTCCGGGTCGCTCAGCATTAAGTCCCGCATGCCGTAATCCCTGTCGGCCGGGGTCTGGGGCAGGGCCACGCCACGGCCGGCCCAATCGGCGTGCAGCGCGTCAACATCAGCCACGAAGAGGCAGATGGCGCCCTGGCCCGGTGAGCGCTGGGTGGCGCTGGCGGCGATCAGATGCAGGTCGACATCATCGCGGCAGAGGCACGCATAATAGGTGGGGTTGCCCCATTCAAAGCTGACCGAAAATCCCAACCCATTGCGATAGAAGGCCAATGCGGCGGCCATGTCGCGCACGGCGAAGATGGTGGCCGCACCCTTGATCACGCCAGCGCGATCGCCGCGAAACCCACCCTCGCCTCAGTCGGCACGCCGAACAGCGCGGTATGCCGCGCCGGAAGGCCGTGCGGGAAATGCTGCACATATTCCGCGTTGCATTCGGCGTAGTCGGCACGGTCGGTGATCAGCATCGTCACCTGCACCACGCGCTCCAGGCTTGAGCCGGCTTCGGCCAGCAGGGCGGCGACATGGTGCAGCGCGTTACGCGTTTCCTCGGCCGCGGTTGCGCCCCGATGCATGCCGCGCGCGGGGTCATGCGGGGCGGAGTGGCCGGAGACGAAGACCAGCCCGCCCGCCTTGGCGACCCGGCTGAAGGGGCGGGGTGAGCCAGGTTCGGGCGGCTGGAGGAATTCGATCACCGCCGCCGCGCTTCCATGACCACGCCGCCATCGCGCAGCTTCTGGATCTCGTCCTCGGAGAAGCCATGCTGGGCCAGCACCGCCGCCGTGTCCTGCCCGAAGCGCGGCGGTTCGCGGCGCGTGCCGCCGGGTGTGCGGGACATCTTGATGGGCGTGCCGAGGCCGCGGAACCAGCCCAGTTCCGTGACCATCTCGCGATGCGCGGTGTGCGGCGCGGCCAGCGCCTGGTCCACATGCGTCACAGGCCCGGCGGGCAGACCTGCGGCCAGCATGCGCGGGCAAAGCTCGAAGCCATCCTCATCGGCGAAGCGTGCATCGAGCAGTTCGGTCAACGCTTCTCGGTTGACCACGCGCGCGCCATTGGTGGCAAAGCGCGGATCGGCCGCCACTTCCGGCATGCCCAGGAATTCGCACAGTTTGCGGAAGGCGCCGTCATTGCCCACGCCCATGAAGATGTCGCAGGTGCGCGTGCGGAAGGTGGAATAGGGCGCGAGGTTCGGGTGCGGATTGCCCGTCGCCACCGGCCGCTTGCCGTTCAGCAGATGGTTCGCGGCATGCGGATGCATCAGCGCCATGCCGCAATCATGCAGCGTCATGTCGAGATACTGGCCGAGGCCGCTGGTGGTGCGTTCATGCACCGCCATCAGGATGGCGATGGCGGAATACAGGCCGGTGCCGATATCGACCATCGGCGTGCCGAGCCGCGTGGGCCCGCTGGTCGCGGTGCCGTTGGTGGACATCAGCCCCACCACCGCCTGCACGATCGCGTCATAGCCCGGCGCGCCGCCATAAGGCCCGGTGGCACCGAAGCCCGAGACCCGGCAATGGATCAGACGGGGGAAGCGCTTGGACAGCACCTCCTCAAACCCCAGGCCCCATTTCTCCATGCTGCCGGGCTTGAAATTCTCCACCAGCACATCCGCTTCCTCCAGCAGGCGCAGCAGCACCTGCCGGCCCTCGGGCTTGGCGAGGTCCAGGCCCACGGATTTCTTGTTGCGGTTGACGCCGATGTAGTAGCTGGCATCGCCCTCGTGGAACGGGGGGCCCCAGTCGCGCACCTCATCGCCCTGCGGCGGTTCGAGCTTGATCACCTCCGCGCCATGGTCGGACAGGATCATGGTGCAATAGGGGCCACCCAGCACGCGCGTCAGGTCGATGACCTTCAGCCCGGCGAGCGCGCCGGCGGAGCGGGCCAGGCCCTTGCCTTCAAGCATCGGAACAGCATCGGTCATGCGGCAGACTTTCGGTTGAACACACGCGCACAGAATTCGGGATAGGTTTCGAGCATCTCGTCGCAGACCACGCCGCGCAGCAATGCCAGTTCCTCGGCGCTGGGCGGGGCGGTCTGCGGCACATCATCGGCCGCGTCGAAGTCAAAGCCGGTCGCGGCGCGGATGCTCCCCACCGTCTCGCCCGGATGCAGGCTCTCCAGCGAGAAGCGCGCGCGTTCGGGGTGGAAGCGAAAGACGCAGCGACCGGTCACCAGCGCCTGCGCATGCCCGCGCCGGAACACCCCAGGCGCCGAGACACCGGGTGCCGAGATATGCGCCACGCGCTCCACCAGCACGCGCGGCGAATGCTCCTCGCGGAACAGGATGGTGCGGCCGGTCATCATGTACATGAAGGCGCTGCCGAAGCTGCCGGGAAAGCGCACCTGCGTGCCGGGCCAGTCGCCCATGCCGATCAGGTTCAGGTTCGCCTGG
>JAPLOK010000100.1 GCA_026400775.1 Alphaproteobacteria bacterium
CTGTGCCGCGTTGCGCCCGGGCTGGCCCAGCGCGCGATACAGCCCATCCAGCGAGATGAAGGCCAGGCTGTCCACGCCGATCAGCCGCGCCAGCGCCGCCACATCATGCTGCGCGGCCAGCAATTGCCGGCGCGAGGGCGTGTCGATGCCGTAGAAGCAGGAATGCGTGGTCGGCGGCGAGGAGATGCGCATATGCACCTCCGCCGCGCCCGCCTGGCGGACCATTTCGACGATCTTGCGGCTGGTGGTGCCGCGGACGATCGAATCATCGACCAGCACCACGCGCTTGCCATCCAGCATGGCGCGGTTGGCGCTATGCTTCAGTTTGACGCCGAGGTGGCGGATCTGGTCGGTCGGTTCGATGAAGGTGCGGCCGACATAATGGTTGCGGATGATGCCCAGTTCGAAGGGCACGCCCGCCTGCACCGCATAGCCCATGGCCGCCGGCACGCCGGAATCGGGGACTGGCACCACCACATCGGCCGCGACATGCGATTCGCGCGCGAGTTCGGCGCCGATGCGCTTGCGCGCCTCATAGACGCCGGTGCCCTCCATCACGGAATCGGGGCGCGCGAAATAGATGTATTCGAAGATGCAGAAACGGCTGGGCTGCGCCTCGAAGGGCTTCACGCTGCGCAAGCCGCTATCGTCGATGACGACGATCTCACCGGGGTCGACATCGCGGACGAATTCGGCGCCCACGATGTCGAGCGCGCAGGTCTCGCTGGCCAGGATCCAGGTGGGCCCGCCCGCGGCATTGGCCAGGCTGCCCAGCACGAGGGGGCGCACGCCCGAGGGGTCGCGCACGCCAATCAGCGCACCATTGTGCAGGCCGACCAGCGAATAGGCGCCCTCCACCTGCTTCAGCGCGTCGATCAGCCGGTCCAGCACGGTGGAATACAGGCTGATGGCAATGAGGTGGACGAAGACCTCGCTATCCGTGGAGGACTGGAACAGGCAGCCACGTTTCACCAGCGCGCGGCGCAGCACGCCGGCATTGGTAAGGTTGCCGTTATGGCCCACCGCGAAGCCGCCGAATTCAAAATCAGCATAGAGCGGCTGGACATTGCGCAGCGCCGTTTCACCCGTGGTGGCGTAGCGGTTATGGCCTACCGCGGCCCGGCCCGGCAGACCGGCCATCACCTTGGCGTCACCGAAATTGTCGCCGACAAGGCCGAGCCCACGATGCTGGTGGAACGTGCCGCCGCCGGCCAGCGATACGATGCCCGAGGCCTCCTGGCCGCGATGCTGCAAAGCGTGCAGGCCTAGTGCGGTGAGTGCCGCGGCATCCGCGTGGTTCCACACGCCAAACACGCCGCATTCCTCGTGGAACTTGTCGTCATCATGTGGGTCGGTGGTGAGCATGCGACTCCTGGCCCTGCGGGGGGCGATCAGCCGCTCAGTATACGCTTCGCGGTCAGAATTGCGACAGGGCCGTGGTCCGATCCTGACCCTTGCTCTGCAAGCGGCGGGTGAATTGGCCCGGCAAAGCCTAAGGTTACGCGATCTCCAGGCTTTGCAGCGCGGCTTCCAGGTCCTGGAAGGAGGGCATGTGGTCCGAGGGAGCCACCTTGCGGCCCGTTTCGACGGAAACCTGGGGCGCATTGCCGTGCAGATGCGCCACGATCACGGCGCGGATCACCTCGTAGTATTGCGCCTCCTCCTCGACCACGCCCTTCAGCCGCGCGGCCATGGGGCCGACCAGGCCATAGGCCAGCAACACGCCGAGGAAGGTCCCGACCAGCGCGCCGCCGATCATGCCGCCCAGCACCGAAGGCGGGCTGTCGATCGAGGCCATGGTCTTGATCACGCCCAGCACCGCGGCCACGATACCCAGCGCCGGCAGCGCATCGGCCACCGATTGCAGGGCGTGGGAGGCGTGCAGCTCCTCCTCGCGAATTTTCTTGAGCTCCCGCGCCATGGTGTCTTCGAGCTGGTGCGGGTCATCAGCGTTCATGCCCACCATGCGCAGATAGTCGCAGATCAGGTCGGTGGCGTGATGGTCGGCCTTGATCTTGGGGAATTTGGCGAAGGCGGCACTTTCATCCGGCCGTTCGATATGCGGCTCCAACGCCATCGCACCCTTGGTCTGCGCCAGGCGCACGAAATAATAGAGCAGCGAGAGCAGGTCCTTGTAGTCCTGCTCCTTGAAGCGCTCGCCCTTCAGGATTTTCCCCACGCCGCCCAGCGTGTGCTTCACGCCGGCGATGGAATTCGCCATCAGGAAGGCGCCCACCGCGGCGCCGCCGATCATCATCATTTCAAACGGCAGCGCCTTCACGATGATGCCGAACTTGCCGCCGGCGATGGTATAGCCGCCGAACACCATCACCAGCAGCACGACAAAGCCAAGGATCGTTGTCATCGGGCGGGTCCCTGCTGGCGCAGCAGCGTGATCGCCAC
>JAPLOK010000196.1 GCA_026400775.1 Alphaproteobacteria bacterium
TCTTCCGCAGCGCCACAATGTAGAGCAGCGCGCCCAGGCCGTAGCAGCCGAGCCCCACCACCGTCTGCCAGCGAAAGAGCTGCGCGATGAAGCTGCCTGTGCCATCGCCGGTGCCCGCCTTCAGCAACACCTGGCCGACCAGCGAGGAACTGATCGCGCCGACCAGTGCCGCCCAATAGGGCGTCACGACACGCGTTCGGGGTCGCGGGCGGGAATGGCCTCGCGCACGATCCCTTGCGGTTTGCCATTGGCCGAGAGGAAGGCGCGGCCGACATATTCACCCATCACGCCCAGGATCATGAACTGCACGCCGGTGAGCAGCAGATAGACGGTCATGGTGCTGGCCCAGCCGGGCGGCGTGTGGCCGAGCAGCGCCTCCAGCACGACGAAGGCGGCCAGTAGCATGCCCGTCGCACCCAGTGCCGCACCGGCGAACACCGCAATGCGCAGCGGCACGACAGAGAAATTGGTGGCCAGGTTCAGCCACAGCAGCGCCAGACGCTTCAGCGTGTAGTTGGACCGCCCCACCGCGCGCGGGTAATGCGCGACCTCGATGCTGGCGATGCGCTGCGTCACCTGCATGACCAGCCCGTCCACATAGGGGTAGGGGCCGCGATACTGGGTCACCTGCTGGACCACGAAAGCCGACATGCAGCGAAAGCTCGACAGATACAGCCCCTTGGGCTTGTCCAGCAGCCAGTCGGCCACCTTGTTGGCGAAGCGGCTGCCCAGGTTGCGCCAGCCGTCATGTTCCTTCTTGGCGTAGCGCGTATAGACCACGTCCCAGCCGCCCAGGCGTGCATGGTCGTAAAGGCGCACCACCTCCTCCGGCGGGTTCTGCAGGTCGTCATCCATGGTAATGACGTAGCTGCCGCGGGCATGGCGCAGCCCGGTCATGACGGCGTTGTGCTCACCGAAATTGCGGGCGTGTTCCAGATAGGTGATGGGCACGCGCGCGGTGGGCAGCAGGGCGCGGATGACATCGCCGCTGTCATCGGGGCTGCCATCATTGACCAGCACGATCTCGAGCCCGCCTGCGGGCTTGAGCTCGGACAGCGCCTCGACAAGCGCGCCGACAGTGGCCGCGCCGCGATAGACCGGCACGACGATGGATAGGCCGATGGCAGACATGGTCTGGTCCTTCATGGGCGGTGCGCGGTCACGATGACCGAGCCGCCAAGCGAAAAGGGAATGCCGGGGGCGGCGAGCATGCGCTCGACCTCGGTGACGGCGAAGAGCGTGCGGTCAAGCCAGGGCTTGAAATGCATCACATCCGAAGGCGCATCGGCGTCGCGCGCCAGGATCTTGCGCTGGATGATCATCAACGGCAGCAGCAGCGTGTTCCAGTAGCGCGCGCGGATGCGCGTGAAGCCGGCCTGCGTGAATGCGGCCGTGGCGCTCGCACGTGTGTAGCGCCGCGCGGTGTGCACCCGGATGTCATGCGCCGAGCGCAGCCAGGGCAGCGCGGGCAGGTTCACCACCACCATGCCGCCTGGGGTGAGCACGCGATGGATCTCGCTGAGTGCCGCGGGCTCGTCCACCGCCATGTGGCACATCACATCGAGGCTGCTGACGACATCGAAGCTGGCATCGGCATAGGGCAGGCTGTTGATGCTGCCGGCCAAGACCTCGGCGCCGGATTTCTCACCCGCCCGGCGCGCCGCATCGGCGAAGTATTCCAGGCCCGAGAGCTGCAATGCGGGGCGCGCCGCGCGCACGCGCTTGAGGAAGCCGCCCGTGCCGCAGCCGGCATCGAGCAGCCGGCCCTGTTCGGGCAGCAGGGCGAGGATGCGCGCATGCATGGCGCGGTACCACCACATCGCCTCCTCGGCGGCATCCATCAGCTCGTATTCGCGCGTGTCCACGAGGTGCCTTTTCGCGGGGGATCAAGGCGGAAACAAGCCCGGCGGAGGGCTGGCCCATGGCAAATTCGCCGCCCGGCCGGTGATGAATCGGCGCGGCCAGAGGTTGCGCAGCCCGGCCCGCGGGTCGAAAACACCCGGATGGGACAATACGCCGCCTACCTGAACCGCCAGGAAACCCACACCGACCGTGCCGATCCGCGCCTGATCCAGGGCCTCGCCGCGACACTGGACATGGACACGCCAACGGCCGAGCTGCCGCCGCTGTGGCACTGGATGTTCTTCCAGGATTGGCGCCGGCCGGGCGCGATCGGGCCGGATGGGCACCCCAGGCGCGGCGGCTTCCTGCCGCCGGTGCACCATTTGCCGCGCCGCATGTGGGCGGGCGGGCGCATCAGCTTCACCGGCACGATCCGGGCGGAGGACGCCTTGACCCGCGTCTCCACTATCACCGCCATCTCGGAAAAATCCGGCGCCAGCGGTGAACTGGTTTTCGTGACCGTCCGGCACAACATCAGCGGCCCGCGCGGGCCGGTGCTGAGCGAGGAACAGGACATCGTCTATCGCGGCGCGGAGGGTGCCGCGGTGAAGCCCGCCCCCGCCGCGCCCCCCTGGGACGGTGCGACTCAGCGCGCGATCACGCCTGACGCACTGATGCTGTTCCGCTACTCCGCGCTGACCGGCAATGGGCATCGCATCCATTACGACCACCCCTATGTCACGCAGGAGGAAGGCTACCCTGGCCTCGTCGTGCATGGCCCGCTGCAAGCCACCTTGCTGGCGGCGCTCGCCGCCGAGAACGGCCCGCTTGCGCGCTTCAGTTTCCGCGGCCGCCGGCCCTGTTTCGACGGCCGGGCGCTGACGCTGCTCAAGCGCGGCAGCGCGCTGGAAACGCGCGACGAGACGGGGGCGACCTGCATGGAGGCCGAGGCCATCCTTGGCTGACGCGCAGCGCGGCATCCTGCTCGCGGCCTTTGCCTATATGCTCCTGGCCTGCGCCGACGCGGCCGTAAAATTCGTCCTGCCCGGCGTGGGGGTTGCGGGCGTGATGCTGTGGCGCGGCGTGGTGGGTTGCGCCGTCATTCTGGCCTTTTTCGGCTGGCGCCAGGTAGTGCCGCGCAACACGCGGCTGATCATGGGGCGCGCTGCCATCCACTGCGTCTGCGCGGCCATCTGGTACTGGTGCTGGGCGCGCGGCATCGGGCTGGCCGACAGCTACGCGGTGGGCGCGCTGGCGCCGATCTTCATGACGCTGATCGCCATTCCGCTGCTGGGCGAGCGCATCGGCTGGCGCCGCGCGCTGGCGGTGCTGGCGGGGTTTGGCGGCGCGCTGGTCATGCTGCAACCCGGCGGGGCGCTGTGGCGCTGGGAGGCCGGGTTGCTGGTCTTCGCCACCGCGGTGATGGCGCTGTCGCGTGCGCTGACCCGCCTGCTCGCGCGCACCGACACGCCGGCGGCGATCGCCTTCTGGCTGATGGCGGCCCATGTGCCGCTGGGGCTGTTGCTGTGGCCCTTCTTTCCGCCGCCTGTCGCGCTCCTGCCGGACGATGCGTGGCTGCTGATCGCACTGGCCGGTTTCGCGGCGGCGAATGCGATGGCGCATATGCTCTTCGCGCGGGCCTTTGCCTTGGCGCCGGTGGGCGCGCTGGCGCCGTTGGAATACTCCTTCCTGCCCTGGGGCGTGGTGCTGGGCCTGCTGCTGTTCGCGGAGGTGCCAGGGGTCACCACGCTCTATGGAGCGGCCATCGTGATCGCCGCCGGCCTCTACACCCTGCATCGCGAACAGGTCCGTGCGAGGGAGCGCCATGCCTCTCCGCCATGACTGGCGCCGCGGCGCCATCCTGATGCTGGGCGCGACCGCGCTGTTCACCATCATGGCAGCCGGCGTGAAGCTGCTCTCGGCGCGCATCCCCTTCACCGAGATCATGTTCTTCCGCTGCCTGTTGGCGATGCCGGTGGTAGCGGTGATCGTGTTTCGCACCGGCGACTGGGGCCTGCTGCGCACGCGCCGGCCCGTGGGCCACCTGGCGCGCGCCATGACCGGCACGATGGCGATGGGGTCGTCCTTCTTTTCGCTCGCGCTGCTGCCGCTGCCGGAGCAAACGGCGCTGTCCTACACCACGCCGCTCTTCGTCACGCTGTTGGCGATCTTCTTCCTGGGGGAGCGGCCGGGCATCCATCGCTGGGGCGCGGTGCTTGTGGGCTTCGCGGGTATCATGGTGATCGCGGTGGGGCAGGGCGCCTTCGCCGGCGGGCTGTTGGCGGCCAGTGCGGTGGGCGTGTTCTTCGCGGTGAATCAGGGCTTCTTCTCGGGGCTGACGACGATGCTGGTGCGCAACCTCTCGGCCACCGAGAAATCCACCACCATCGTGATGTGGCAGTCCATCCTGATGACGGTGTTCACGGGGCTGACCTTGCCCTTCGTCTGGGTCACGCCGATGGGCTCCGAGTTCCTGATCCTGCTGGGCGTGGGGCTGACCGGCGGCATCGCGCAGGTGCTGCTGACCGAAGCACATGCCTCCGCGCAGGTCTCCTCGCTCGGCCCGCTCTCCTATTCCTCGATCCTCTGGGCGATGCTGCTGGGCTTCCTGATCTGGGGCGATGTGCCGACGCTGACCATGCTGGGCGGCGCGGGGATGATCGTTGCCGCGGGGCTGTATATTCTCCATCGCGAACTGCTTCGAAAGAAACGCCCTTGAGCATTCCCTTCCTGCGCGACGACGCGCAGCCGCATGGCCAGGTGCAGCATATCGCGCCGGGCATTCGCCGCGTGCTGTGCCGCAACCCCTCGCCCTATACGTTTCGCGGCACCAACAGCTGGATCATCGGCGAGGGGCGGGTGGCCGTGCTGGACCCCGGGCCAGAGGATGCCGAGCATTTGGACGCGTTGCTGGCCGCCCTGGATGGCGAGGTGGTGACGCATATCCTGGTGAGCCACACGCATCGCGACCACTCGCCCGGCGTGGCGGCGCTGAAGGCTGCGACCGGCGCGCGCAGCTACGGGTTCGGCCCGCATGTCACGCCGCCGGACCAGGGCGGGGAGGGGGGCGACCATTCCTTCACGCCGGATGTGCGTGTTGCGGATGGTGAGGAGATCGTGGGCGATGGCTGGCGGCTGACGGCGCTGCACACGCCGGGGCATTGCGCCAACCATCTGTGCTTCGCCATGGCGGGCAATGGCGCGCTGTTCTCGGCCGATCATGTGATGAGCTGGAACACCACCGTGGTCTCGCCGCCCGATGGCGACATGCGTGACTACATGAACAGCCTGGCCAAGCTGCGCGCGCGGGAGGGGTTGGACCGGCTCTATTTGCCCGGCCATGGCCCGGCCCTGCCTGAACCCATGCCCTTCCTGGACGCGCTGGCTACGCATCGGCGCAAGCGGGAGGCGCGGGTGATCGCGGCGCTGCGCGAGGCGCCCGGGGCCACGGCGCATGGGCTGGTGGGGCCGGTTTATGGGCCGCTGGACCCGAAGCTGGTGGGGGCGGCGGGGCGCAGCCTTCTGGCGCATCTGCTGATGCTGGAGGGCGAGGGGGTGGTGCGGCGCGAGGGGGAAGGCTGGCGGGTGGTCTGAGGGCTTATTCCGCCCTGATCCCCGCCTCCTCCGCGATACGCCGCCAGGCCGGGATATCCTCCGCCAGGCGCGCCGCCAGCACCTCCGGCGGTGACAGCACTGGGATCGCGCCGAGATGCGCCAGCCGCGCGCGGAACTCCGCATCCTGGCCGATCAGCGCAAGTTCGGCCGAAAGCCGCGCCAGCATGGGTGCGGGCAGGCCGGGTGGCCCAGCCATCGCGAACCAATTGGGCGCCACATAGCCGGGGACGAATTCAATCGCCGCGGGCACATCCGGCAATGTCGGGATGCGCGCGGGCGTGGTGACGCCGATGATGCGGGCCCGCCCGTCACGATGCGCCGCCAGCGTCTCCACGGTGGAGGCAAAGACCGTGTCGATGTCCCGCGCCAGCAGCGCGTTCATCGCCACCGACGCGCCGCGATACGGCACATGCGTCAACTGCACCCCCGCCATCGCCGCGAACAAGGCGCCCGAGAGATGGTTGGAGGAGCCGATGCCGCTGGTGCCATAGGTGATGGCGCCGGGCCGCGCCCGCGCCTCGCGCAGCAGGTCGGGCAGGGCTGCCAGGCGCGGTTCGGGGCGGGCGACGATGGTGGTCGCGATGTCGGCCACCAGGCTGACAGGCGTGAGGTCGGTGCGCGGATCCAGCCCGCCCTGCGGGTGCATGGCCGGCCAGATGGCCAGCGAGGAGGAGGTGAGCACGAAGGCCGTGCCATCGGGCGGGGCCAGGGCCACCAAGCGCACGCCAAGGCTGCCGCCCGCACCGGCACGGTTCTCGATGACCACAGGCTGGCCGAGTCGGTCGCGCAGGCGTTCGGCGATCAGGCGCCCCACCGTGTCGACCGGGCCGCCCGGGGTGAAGGGCACGATCAGGCGGATGGGGCGGCTCGGCCATTCCTGGGCAAGGGCCGGGGCGGCCAGCAGAAGGGCGGGCAGGGTGCGGCGGTGCATGGATGGGTCTCCCTTGCGGAGAGAGGAGCGCGGTTTGTGGAGGTGCGGCAAGGGGGAATGCCGGGTGAGGGGATCGAACCCCCGACCTTCGGTTTACAAAACCGCTGCACTACCGCTGTGCTAACCCGGCTTATCGTTTTCTTTCAACATTTTAGCCCCCCTTTTTAAGTCCCCTCCGCCCTTGGGTGGCTGTGTCGGGTGGCTGTGTCTCAATCAGGACGTTTCAGCAACCATGCGCTGTAGATTTCAGTGGTCTTCACACTAGAATGGCCCAGATGTCTCGCCAAGGGATAGATGCTCTTGCCGGCCTGAAGCCATCGTATCGCGAAGGTGTGCCGCAGGTCGTGCATCCGAAACCAGGGCCTGCCGGACCGTGCCCTGCTGCCGGTTCGATGGACACGGAGTTTAGCCTGTTTCGGCCATCGCCTCGAACTCCATAGGGCTCTCGAACTCCATAGGGCTGAGGTAGCCGATGGTCGAGTGCCGTCGCTTCGGGTTGTAGAAGCGTTCGATGTAGTCGAACACATCGGCGCGCGCCTGATCGCGCGAGCGGTAGATACGGCCCCTGATCCGCTCGGTCTTGAGCGATGAAAAGAAGCTCTCCATGGCCGCGTTGTCCCAGACATTGCCGGACCGGCTCACCCACCGCTGCCACATCCTTGAGACCGGCAACGACAGCTTCCGCTTCAAGGCAAGTACCGCAGCCGCCCGCAGAAAGAAGGAGGGCACCATCACCTTGACACCCGCCTGACCCCCACGACCCAATAACCAGCCGGGTCATTTCTCAATGGAAATCCCGGGTCAATTCCGCGTGGAAATCAACAGGCAGCAGGCCAAGCGCTGATGCCGCGCTCAGCGAGTGCTGTGCGGAACGGGTTGCTGTCATCGGCGCGGTCGGCGAGCAGTTCGCGGGCGCGGGGCAGGAAGGGCACGAGGATATTGGCGCCCTTCTGGTCGTTCATCTGTCCCTCGGTGAGCAGCATGGCGACGGGGCGGCCGGCTCCATCGCAGACGGCGTGCAGCTTGGAGTTCAGGCCGCCCTTGGTGCGGCCGATGCGGCGTGGAGCAGCCCCCTTTCGAGCAGGCTGGCGGCGGTGCGATGCGCCTTGAGGTGGGTGCTGTCGATGATCAGCCGGTCCGGCGTGTCTGCCTCGCCAGCGAGTGCGTGGAAGATGCGGCTGAAGACGCCCATGCGGGTCCAGCGGATGAACCGATTGTAGAGCGTCTTGTGCGGACCGTAGGCGGGCGGCGCATCGCGCCAGCGAAGACCCGCCTTGATGACGAAGATGATGCCCGACAGAACGCGTCGGTCATCGACGCGCGGCATGCCGTGCGAGAGCGGGAAATGCGGCTGGATGCGGCGCATTTGCGCGGCGGTGAGCAGGAACGGCACGGACATGGGAACACCTCCGCCCTGTTCAGAATCACAGCCATGGCGACTTCACCACGCCGGTGGGCGGTGGCGCGGGGATGGCTTCGCCCTTGGCGTTGACCTTCCGCCAGTCCGCCAGCTTGGCCAGCATGTGGCGCAGCCGCTCCTCCGAGACCGTGGCGGCGACAGGCCGGCCCTCATCATCGGGCGTGACCCAGCTGGGCAGACCGCCCAGGCGGAACAGCCAAGGCGTGCGGTTCGAGGCGAGGATGGCGGTCCAGGCGCGATCGGTGGCCCGGCGCAGATTGCCCTCATCGGCGCGCAGCACCGGCAATGGCGCGGCCGGCTCCTGGAAGCCCAGCGGCAGGTGGCGGCCGATCTCGTCCTCCGCTGGCGGCGGCGGCGTGGCTGCTGCGCGCAGGGCGGCGTCTAACAGGGCGGCAATGGCCTCGGGGCCATCGCGGCCCAGCATGTCGTTGAAGTCGTCGCCCTGCTGCGGCGGCCTGGCGATCGCGGCGATGATGCCGTTGCGGCGAAGGCGGCCCGCCACCGCGTCCGCGGCGCGCATGCCGTCGCCGGAGGCGTCATGGTCGGCGAGGATGATGATGCGCTGGGCCTCGGGCGGCAGCTGCACCTGCTCCAGACCGGAGGTGGAGAGGGTGGCCCAACCCGCCCGCGCTACGCGCGCCCAATGGCGTGCTGCAGGACAGCGCCGAATTCTGGCAGGCTGGCCGGCCTTTCTGGGACCCTGCGCGCGTCACGGCACCCACGCTGCTGGTGGTGGCCGAATGGGACCGCGACACGCCGCCGGCCATGGCCTCCGCCATCTTCCCGCTGCTGACGGCCAGCCCCGGTAAGCGGCTGGTGATGCTGGCCGATGGCACGCACAGCATCATCATGGAGCGCAATCGTGGCGCGCTGTTCCAGGCGGTGCAGGTCTTCCTGGAAGAAGCCATGGCCTGATCGGTCGCGCCTGTCGCGGCGAGAGGGTCTTCCGATTGTGCGGGCGCGGCCGGGCGTGCGAAGGGTGGCGCATGCGATATCTGCTGCTGCCCCTGTTGTTCGCCGCGCTGCCTGCCTCTGCGCAGGTCTATGCTGTTCCTGTCGCCTATTGCGAAGGGCGCCTGGTGGCCGAGCAGTTCGAGACCGCGGTGATGCCTGGCGCGATGGGGCGTGCCGATTATTCGGTGCGGCTGCACAACACCAGCAGCGCGAGGCTGCATGTGCGGCTGCAATTCGTGGCCGATGCGCTGAACAAGCCGGTGGGCGAGCAGGCCTTCGCGGCCCGCGCGCGGCGGGCGGTCTCCCTGGGTTATGCGATGAACATGCCAGGGCGCGCGCCGCTGCGCGGGCAGCAGGTGGCGGATGCGCTGCGGGTGAGTTGTCGGTGAGCCTGTGTTCGACTACCTCAAGCCGTGTGTTGTCCGATCGCCACCAAACATTTGGCAGAAACAACATTTGAAGATTTACATAATTTTGCATTATTTTTCTTCAAATCGACAATTTTTGTTTTTGTGCAATGATCAAGATTGAAAATTGGAAATTGGAAATTGGATATTAGATTCCTCAGTGATGTTGCTACACCTCCGGCGGCTTGAGGCAGAGGCCATTACCATCCTGCGCGAAGCCTGGGCCGGCTTTCGCGCGCCCGTCCTGCTGTACTCGGCAGGCAAGGACAGTTCCGTCGTGCTGCACCTGGCACGCAAGGCCTTCGCGCCCGGCCCCATGCCTTTTCGATGCCTGCACATCGCCACCGGCTGGGATTTTCGTGAGGTGCTGGCGTTTCGTGACAGGCGCGCGGCAGAACTGGGCTTGAACCTTCTGGTCCACACCAACCCCGAAGGCCTCGCCCGTGGGATCAACCCGATCGACAGCGGCAGTCAGGTCCATATGAATGTCATGGGCACCGAGGCCTTGAAGCAGGCGCTCGACATGCACGGCTTCGATGCTGCGATCGGCGGTGCCCGCCGCGACGAGGAGAAGGCGCGCGCCAAGGAGCGCATCTTCAGCCACCGTACCGCCGGCCATGCCTGGGAGCCGCGACACCAGCGGCCGGAACTCTGGGGCCTCTACAACACGCGCATCGGCCCCGGCGAAAGCATGCGCGTCTTCCCATTGTCGAATTGGACCGAGTTCGATGTCTGGGATTACATCGCCGCGGAGAATATCCCGATCGTGCCGCTGTACTTGGCGGCCGAGCGCCCCGTGTTGCGCCGCGGCGGTATGCTCATCATGCGCGATGATGAGCGGATGCCGCTCGAACCGGGCGAGCAGGTCGAAACACGATGGGTGCGCTTTCGCACCATGGGCGATTGGGCCCTGACCGCCGCCCATGACAGCCGCGCCGAAACGGTTGGCCAGATCATCCAGGAATGGCCAGATCATCCAGGAACTGCGCGAGAGCCGCACCAGCGAACGCGCCGGCCGCCTGATTGACCGCGACCAGGAGGCCTCGATGGAGCGCAAGAAGCGCGAGGGCTATTTCTGATGCGCGACCTGCTGCGCGTGCTGACCTGTGGTTCGGTGGATGATGGCAAGTCCACGCTGATCGGGCGCCTCTTGTACGAGACGCAGGCGATCATGGACGACACCTACAACACCCTGTCGCGCGATAGCCGTCGGCACGGCACCACCGGCGATGATGTGGACCTGGCGCTGCTGGTCGATGGGCTGGAGGCTGAACGCCAGCAGGGCATCACCATCGATGTCGCCTACCGATATTTCGGCACGCCTGCGCGCAGCTTCATCCTGGCCGACACGCCCGGCCATGAGCAGTACACGCGCAACATGGCGACAGGCGCCTCGAATAGCGACCTGGCGGTGATCCTGATCGATGCCCGCAAGGGCGTGCTGTCGCAAACCAGGCGGCATGCCGCCATCTGCGCGCGCCTGGGCATCCGCCACGTGCTGCTGGCCATCAATAAGATGGATTTGGTGGGATTCGATCAGGCCGTGTTCTCAGGCATCGTCCAGGATTGGGAAGGCCTCGCGGCCGGGCTGGGCTTCGTCGCGGTGCAGGCCGTTCCCGTCTCGGCGCGCTTTGGGGACAATGTCACCGCGCGCTCGGCCCAGACGCCCTGGTACCAAGGCCCCACCGTCCTGGAGCATCTCGAGACCGCGCAGGTGGATGACGATGCCGTCGCACGGCCCTTTCGCCTTGCCGTGCAGTGGGTCAATCGTCCAGACCAGCATTTCCGGGGTTATGCGGGCAGCATCGCATCCGGCACGCTGCGTCTCGGGGATGCTGTTCTGGTGGCGGGCTCCGGGCGGCAAAGCCAGGTGACCAGGATCCTGGGGCCGGATGGAGATTGCACCAGCGCCAGTGCCGGCGAGGCGGTGACCATCTGCCTGGCCGACGAGTTGGACATTGCGCGCGGCGACCTGCTGGCCGCCCCCACCGCGCGCCCGCAGGTGGCGGATCAATTCGCAGCGGAGGTGATCTGGATGGATGAGGCGCCGCTGCTGCCGGGGAGGCAGTACCTGGCGCGCATCGGCCATCTATGGATCAGCGCCTCGGTCACGGCCATCAAGCACCGGCTGGATGTGGCGACGCTGGCGCACCAGCCGGCGCGGCAATTGGCGATGAACGAGATCGGGCTGTGCAACCTGGCGCTGGTCGGGCGCGCGGCCTTCGATCCCTATGCCGAGAACCGCGCGACGGGCAGCTTCATCCTGGTGGACCGCGACAGCAACCGCACGGTTGCCGCCGGGATGATCGCCTTTGGGCTGCGGCGCGCCAACAACATCTCGCCCGAGGGGGGGCTGGTGGACAAGGCCGCGCGCGCGGCGCTCAAGGGCCAGACGCCCAAGGTGCTGTGGTTCACGGGGCTGTCTGGCTCTGGGAAATCGACCATCGCCAAGCTGGTCGAGCAGGCTTTGCATGAGCAGGGCAGGCACACATACCTGCTGGATGGCGACAATCTGCGCCACGGCCTGAACCGGGATCTGGGGTTCACGGATGCCGATCGGGTGGAGAATATCCGTCGCGTGGGAGAGGTGGCGCGGCTATTCGCCGATGCGGGGTTGATCGTGCTGTGTTCCTTCATTTCGCCCTTCCGGGCGGAGCGGCGGATGGTGCGCGAGATGCTGGCGCCTGGGGAATTCATCGAGGTTTTTGTCGATACGCCGCTGGAGGAGTGCATCAGGCGCGATCCAAAGGGGCTGTATGCGAAGGCGCTACGCGAGGAGATCCCGAACTTTACCGGCTTGAGCAGCCCGTATGAACCGCCCGAGGCGCCTGAACTGCAATTGGTCACCAAAGGCCGCACTGCAGAAGAATGTGCGGCGCTCACGTCGGCGTGGCTAGGATCAGCACTCATTGTTTGAGCCAGAAGCTGACGATGGCAGCGAGCGTGATGGCGCCGAAGAAGTTTTCGGCGCATCGGTCGTAGCGTGTTGCGATGCGCCGCCAGTCCTTCAGGCGCCCGAACATGATCTCGACGCGATAGCGCTGCTTGTAGCGCGCCTTATCGTAATGGATCGGCTGCTTGCGGTTCTTCCGGCCTGGGATGCAAGCGCTGATGCCGCGCTCGGCGAGTGCTGTGCGGAACGGGTTGCTGTCATGGGCGCGGTCAGCGTGCAGTTCGCGGGCGCGGGGCAGGAAGGGTGCGAGGATATTGGGTATCCATCCGGCCAAGCTTGCGATTACCCATATCTCCAGCAGGCCTATTCCCTCGTATGAATCTGCTGTGATTCTGTCCGTGACGCCGAATCGCGGAGGCGTCACGGATGCGAGACGAAGCCATCAGCAATGAAGCCGCTTGGCAGGAGGAAGAACTCTCTGCAGCAGCCCTTCCCGACAGGCGTCTGGCCCGCCGGCTGCGACGATTGCTGGATCAGCTTTCAGCTGCGCCGGACAAGCCAATCCCGGCCGCCTGCGGCGACTGGGCCGCTGCGAAGGCTGCCAGAGGTGGCTCGGTTTCTCGCTACAGCGTTTCGGTTCCGATAAGTGCCTTCCCTGCCGGTTGATATGCACGTGGCGCCGATGCCGCGGTGTCGCGCAGGGCGGGCGTAGCCCGACCGGAGCGGCGCCGCGGCATCGGCG
>JAPLOK010000233.1 GCA_026400775.1 Alphaproteobacteria bacterium
CTTCAGGCCCAGCTCCAGCACATCCTGCACATCCGCCGGATCGAGAAACGGCATCTCCAGATCCAGGAAGGCATGCTCGCTGCCCGAGGTGACGGTGGAGGATTTCGCCGAAGGATCATCGCCGGCCAAGGCCAGCACGCCGCCACGCGGCGCGGTGCCGACACTATTGGCATGGCGCAGCACATCGCCGCTGCGATCGACGCCTGGGCCCTTGCCGTACCAGATGGCGAAGACGCCCTCATGCTTGGCGTTCGGATACAGGCCGAGCTGCTGCGAGCCCCAGCATGCGGTCGCGGCCAGATCTTCATTGAGGCCGGGTTCGAAGACGACGCGCGCCTCGCGCAGCCGTGCCGCATGGCGGCCAAGCTCCCGGTCATAGCCACCAAGCGGCGAGCCACGATAGCCGGTGATGTAGCCGGCTGTGTTCCAGCCGCGCGCATCATCCAGCGTATGCTGCAACAGCGGCAGCCGCACCAGCGCCTGTGTGCCGGTCAGCAGGGCGTCTTCCTGCAGGGCGGTCCAGCGATGTTCCAGCGTGATGCGCTCGATCCGGCTCATGCGCGATCTCCAATGGACGTTCTGCCGGCAGGATGCACCGCATCGCGCCGCAGGTCATGCCGAACATGCTTGTGCATCGCCGAAATCACGGCAGAAACTGCCGGATCATGGACGCCATCGACAAACGCATCCTGCGCTCGCTGCACGCCAATGGCCGCATCACCAATGCCGAACTGGCCGAACGTGTGGGCCTCTCGCCCTCGCCATGCCTCGCGCGCACGCGAAGGCTGGAGGAGAGCGGCGCCATCCGCGGCTACATGGCGCTGCTGGACCAGGCCGCTCTGGGGCTGCCGGATACCGTCATCATCGAGGTGATGTGCGAGAAACATGACGACGCCACGCTGAAGCGCTTCGAACAGGCGGTCAACGCAATGCCGGAGGTGATCGAGGCCTGGCTCGTCACCGGTGAATACGACTACGTGCTGAAGGCTGCAGTGGGCGGCACCGCCGGCTACGAGAAACTTCTGCGCGAGAAGATCTACAACCTGCCCGGCGTGCGCCACACGCGCACAACCTTCACGCTGCGCTGCCTGAAGCAGAGCCATACCCCAGTGCCGTAGCCGCCGCGCGCAAGGCATCCGGCAGGGGCGCCGGCCGGCCGGTCGCTCGGTCCACATAGACATGCACGAAGTGCCCTTGCGCCGCCGCCTCGGCATCCGCTCCGAACACGCCGAGTTCATAGCGGATGCTGGTCCGCCCCAGATGCGCGATGCGGAAACCCACCTCCACCGGCGCCGGATAGGCGAGCGGCTTGAAGTACCTGCAGCCTGTCTCCACCACCAGGCCCACCACATCGCTGCGCGCGATGTCCAGCACGCCATTCTCCACCAGCCAGCGGTTCACCGCCGTATCGAACCACGCGTAGTAGACGACGTTGTTGACATGCCCATAGGCGTCATTGTCGGACCATCGCGTGGTGATGGTCTCGATGCGTTGCATCGCATCGCGCGTGAAGCGTTCGGTCATGGTGCTTGCCTCCGCGCGCATCCTGGCGCAACAGGCCGCGCATGCGAATCCCCGACCTGGACCTGGACCTGCTGCGCGGCTTCGTGGCGGTGGCCGAGCGAGGCGGCTTCACCGCCGCCGGCGAGGTGCTGGGCCTGACGCAATCCGCCGTCTCGCTGAAGGTGAAGCGGCTGGAGGACCTGCTCGGCAAGCCGGTCTTCCAGCGCCTGTCGCGCGGGATCGCGCTGACGCGTGAGGGCGAAACCCTTCTCGGCTATGCCCGCCGCATGCTCGCACTGAACGACGAAGCGGTGCGCCGCATGATCGCGGCGCCTGTCGCGGGCCGCTTGCGCCTGGGCGTCGCCGACCATTTCGTACCGCGCAACCTGGCGCCGATGCTGGCCGCCTTCATGCGTGACTATCCGGAACTGCGGCTGGAGGTGGAGGTCGGCCGCAGCCACGAACTGCGTGCGGCCATGCAGAACGGCGCGCTGGACCTCGTCATCGGCAAGCGGCGCGATGGCGAGACCGCGGGCCGCCTGGTGTTTACCGAGGACATCATCTGGGTCGCAGCCCCTGGCTTCGCCGCGCCGCCCGAGCGCCCGCTGCCGCTGGCCATGCTGCCGCAGGGATGCATGTTCCGCGAACGCGCACTGGCCGCACTGGCCCGCGCCGGCCGCGCCTTCGACATCGTCTATACATCCGCATCACTGCTGGGCGTAGCCGCCGCCGCGCAGGCCGGCTTCGCGGTGACCGTCCTGGGGCGCCAGGGGCTGTTGCCGGGTGTGGTCCAATACCCAGGCCTGCCTGAAGCCGGCAGTGCGCAAATGTGCATTTTCGGCGACGAAACACGGCAATCGCCCATCATCGAACCATTGATCAGCTTCCTGCGCGGCAGCATGGACGCGGCTTAACCCATCGGCGCGTTGACCCGACGGGGCAGCGGCGCGAATTTCCAACTTCGGCAAGGGGCTTTCCATGCAGGGTCAGGACGCGCGCATCATCGGGCTGATCGGCACCGGGCATTTCCTGTCGCATTTCTACATGCTGTGCCTGGCGCCGCTGTTCCTCACCTGGCGCGTGGAATTCGATGTCTCCTACGCGATGCTGGGCCTGTTGATCGCACTGATGTCCGGCACCACCGCCGTGCTGCAGACACCGGTGGGATTCCTGGTGGACAAGCATGGCGCGCGGCCCTTCCTGGTGGGTGGCACGCTGCTGATGGCTCTGTCCGTCGCGGCCATGGGCTTTGCAACGGAATACTGGATGATCCTCGCACTTGCCGTGCTCTCGGGCGTGGGCAACAGCGTGATCCATCCGGCCGATTACGCGATCATGGCCGGCTCCATCCGCAAGGAATTCATGGGGCGCGCCTTCGCGCTGCACACCTTCACCGGCAATCTGGGTTTCGCGTTGGCACCGCCGATCATTGCGCTGCTCCTGCCGCTGATCGGCTGGCGCGGCGCGTTGATGGTGGTCGGTGGCCTCGGCATTCCGGTGGTCGTCGTGATCATGCTGGCATCGCGCATGCTGCGCGACCAGGCGAAGCCGCGCGGCGAGAAATCCACGGGCGGGCGCGAACTGCTGCTCTCGCGTCCCATCCTGCTGTTCTTCGCCTTTTTCCTGCTGAGCTCTATGGCAGGCTCCGGTATCCAGGCCTTCGTCATCACCGTACTAGGCAAGCTGTGGGGCACGCCGATCGCGGTCGCTTCCATGGTGCTGACCGGCTACATGGTCGGCGCCACATCCGGCACGCTGGTGGGCGGTTGGGTGGCCGACAAGTCACGCACCAACCTGTTCGGCTTCGTGCTGGTGCTGACCTGCTGCGCCATGGCCTTCATCCTGATGCTGGGGCTGCTGCCGCTACCGGAATTCCTGCTGCCCTTCGTGGGGCTGGCGGCGGGCGTCTGCCTCGGCGCATCGCGCACGCCGCGCGACGTCATGCTGAAGGATGCCTGCCCGCCCGGCGAGATCGGCAAGGTCTTCGGTTTCGTCAGCGCGGGCCTGCCTTTGGGTGGTGCGATCATGCCAGTACCGATGGGGCTGCTGATCGATGTCGGCGCGCCCTGGCTGGTGCTGCCCGTGGTGGCCGCGCTGCTGGGGCTGTCGCTGCTGTGTGCCAGCGGCGCGAAACAAAGCGCCTCGGCTGCACGGGCCCGCACGGTGCTCGCGGAGTGAGCGCGGTGCCAGGCGCGCGCCGCCTGCACCGCTGGCTCGGCCTCGTGCTGGGCGCCTGGTTCCTGGTCCTGGGCGTGACTGGCGCCATCCTGGTCTATTGGCATGCGCTGGAAGCCATGGAACTGCCGACCCCGCCGCCCGGCGCGGCGCTGCCGCTACAGCAGCTGTTCGAATCGGCCGCCCGACATATGAACGAGGTCCCCTGGCGCATCTTCCCGCCCGACGCGACCAGTCGCCATGCCCGCGCCGTCTTCCTGACGGATGCCGGACGCGAGACCCTGTACCTCGAACCCGCGACCGGCTCGGTGCAGGCCAGCCTGGCCTGGCGCGGCGCCGCGGTGCACTGGCTCTATGACCTGCACTCCACAGCCCTGGCCGGGCCCTGGGGCAAGCTGCTGGTCGGCCTCTCCGGCCTGCCGCTGCTGCTAGGCATTGCGCTCGGGCTGCGGCTCTGGCTGAAGCGGGGCGCCGTGCCGCTGCGCGAGGCGCTGCTGCCGCGGCGCGGGCTGCGCGGCCGCCGGCTGCTGTCCAGCATCCACCGCTCGGTCGGATTTTGGGCCCTGCTGCCGCTGCTGCTGGTGGTGGCAAGTGGCCTGCCGGTCAGCTTTCTCGACACCACGCGCAAGCTGCTGCAGCCCATCCTGCCGGCGGTGGCGGAGTTCACGCCCGATCCCGCCAAGGGGCCGGGGCCAGTCGATCTCGACGGCGCCGTGGCGACAGCCCTGGCGGCGCTGCCGGCCTGGCGGCTGGCCTGGGCCGAACCGCCCGGTGACGGGCAGGATTGGCTGCTGGTGCTGCTGCCGCGGCAGGGCGCCTGGCCCTCCGGCCGCGCCGCCGCCTTTGTCAACAGCCGGACCGGCCGGCTGGAGGAGGTGCGCATGCCCGACGGCGTGGACCACGCGCGTGCCTGGATGCGCGCCTTCCACGAGGGCCGCGTCTTCGGCACCGCGCACCGGCTAAGCGTGGTGGCGGCGGGGCTGGCGATATGCGTCCTGTCGGTGCTGGGGCTGCTGCTGTGGCGCCGCGGGCGGCGCCCAGCGAGGGCGCGCGCGCCGGCATGATCCCGCACGAGCCCATTCTGGCCGCGATCGACGTCGTCGGGATGGTAGCCTTCGCCATTTCCGACGCGCTGGCGGCGGTCGCCGGGCTGGGCGGCTGCGCGGTGCGCAACGTGCTGCCGGGCCTAGCGCTATCCTGCGCCGGCACGGCACGCCTGGCGGCCGCGCGCTCACCACGCGCCGGACAAGTTGAGTAGCGTGTTCGGCGTCAATAACCTGCTGTCCCTGCTGGACGCGGTGGCGATGGCCGCGGCCGGCGCATCGGGCGCACTGATGGCCGCGCGCAAGCGTATGGATGTGGTGGGCTTCGTGCTCATCGCCGCCGTCACCGGCCTGGGTGGTGGCACGCTGCGCGACCTGATGCTGGGCCGCCTACCGCTGGTGTGGCTGGAACGGCCGGACATCTTCATCGTGATCACCCTGCTGGCGGTGCTGGTCTTCGTGCTGACGCCGCGCGTGCCGCTGCGCGAGGACACGCTGCTTTGGGCAGACGCAGTCGGGATGGCGGCCTACACGGTGGTCGGCGCGGAAATCGCACTCGCGCTCGGCACACCGCCCTGGGCTGCGATTCTGATGGGTGTCGTCACCGCGACCTTCGGCGGCATCCTGCGCGACGTGATCTGCAACGAGGTGCCGCTGATCCTCTCCAAGGAAATCTACGCGCTGGCGGCGCTGGCCGGCGCCACGCTTTTTGTGCTGTTGCGCGAGGTGGGCGTGTGGCGCGACACGGCCATCATCGCCGGCATGGCTATGGCCTTCGCCGTGCGCGGGGCGGCCATTTTGCGCGGCTGGTCGTTTCCGCCCTACCGTGGCCCGCACTGACCGGGTAGCCTCCTGCAAAACGGGAGGATGACAAGATGAACCGCCGCAGCCTTCTTGCGTCTGCAATCCTCGCCACGCCCGCGCTGGCGCAGGGCGCCTGGCAGCCTGACAGGCCTATCCGCGTCGTCGTGCCCTTCCCCCCCGGCGGCGCCACCGATATCTGGGCGCGGCTGATCGCCGAGCCGATGAGCGAGATGCTGCGCGTGCCGGTGCTGGTGGAAAACCGCTCCGGCGCATCGGGCATGCTGGGCGCGGATGCGGTGGCCAAGGCCACGCCCGATGGCCACACGCTGCTCTTCACCATCACGCCGCTGGTGCAATCGCCCATCGTGCTGAACCAGCACCCCTATGATGCCGTGCGCGACTTCATGCCGATTGGGCAGATGGGCACCACGACGCTGATCTTCATGTGCCGCAGCGCGCTGCCGCCGCGCAACCTGGCCGAGTTCATCGCCTATGCGCAGGAGCGCGGGCGCGCCGGGCGTGGGCTGAACCTGGGCTCCTGGGCGGCTGGTTCCACGGCGCATGTCTTCGCGCTGCAGATGAACAATCGGCTGAACATGGGCATGACGCATGTCACCTATCGCGGCGAGGCGCCGATGGTCACCGCCTACCTCTCGAACGAGGTGGATTGCGGCATCAACAGCCTGACAAGCACGCGCGAACACATCACCGGCGGCCGTCTGCGCGCGCTCGCCGCGCTGGGCGATGCGCGTGCCGGTGGCATGCCTGAGATCCCGACCTTCATCGAGCAGGGCGTGGATATCGGGCGCGGCTGGTCGGGCTTCATCGGCCTGTTGGGTCCGGCGCGCATGCCGCCGGCGGTGCATGCCCGCCTGACCGATGTGTTCCGCGTGACGATGGAACGCGAGACCATTCGCGCACGCCTGCGCGCGATGGACACCGACCCCGTCTGGCTCGGCCCGCAGGATTTCGGCAACACGATCATGCGCGTGCGTGACCTTTGGACTGAACTCACTCGTGGAATGGACCTGCAACTCGGATGAAGACACGTGCCGCGGTGGCCTGGGCCGCCAACCAACCGTTGACGATCGAGACCATCGACCTCGAAGGCCCGCGCGCGGGCGAGGTGCTGGTGGAGGTGATGGCGACCGGCATCTGCCACACCGACCAGTACACGCTGTCGGGCATGGACAGTGAGGGGCTGTTCCCTGCGATCCTCGGGCATGAAGGTGCCGGTGTGGTGCGCGAGGTGGGCGCGGGTGTGACCAGCGTGAAGCCGGGCGATCACGTCATTCCGCTCTACACGCCCGAATGCCGCAGCTGCAAAACCTGCCTGTCGCAGCGGAGCAATCTGTGCACCGCCATTCGCGGTACGCAGGGCAAGGGCGTGATGCCGGATGGCTCGTCGCGGTTTCGCTGCGAGGCCAGTCCCGTCTTCCACTATATGGGCTGCAGCACCTTCTCGAACTTCACGGTCCTGCCGGAGATCGCGCTGGCGAAAGTCCGCCCCGACGCGCCCTTCGACAAGATCTGTTACATCGGCTGCGGCGTGACCACCGGCATCGGCGCGGTGATCTACACGGCGAACGTGCGTCCTGGTTCGAATGTCGCGGTGTTCGGCCTGGGCGGCATCGGGCTCAACGTGATCCAGGGCGCGCGCATGGTGGGTGCGGACCGCATCATCGGCGTGGACATCAACCCGGCCAAGCAGGAGATCGCGCGCCGCTTCGGCATGACGCATTTCATCAACCCGCGCGAGGTCGGCGCCGACCGCGTGGTGCAGGCGGTGCAGGAACTGACCGATGGCGGCGCGGACTACACCTTCGACTGCACCGGCAATGTCACTGTGATGCGCCAGGCGCTGGAGGCCTGCCATCGCGGCTGGGGCGAAAGCATCGTGATCGGCGTGGCGCCTTCGGGGGCGGAGATCGCGACGCGGCCGTTCCAACTGGTGACGGGGCGGGTGTGGAAGGGCACGGCGTTTGGCGGCGCGCGCGGGCGGACGGATGTGCCGCGGATTGTGGATTGGTACATGGAGGGGAAGATCAATATCGATGATCTGATCACCCACACCATGCCGCTGGAGCAGATCAACCATGGGTTTGAGTTGATGGAGAAGGGCGAGTCGATCCGCTCCGTCGTGGTGTTCTGATCGCATCCGGCCTTCACGGCCGGATGCTTCAGCTTCCAGCGACTACGACAACAAATTGCTCCACGACGGATCACTCGCATCCGTCGGCGTCACCACCTGCCGCTCATTGAACCCCGCAATATCAATGCTCGCCAGCCGCGACGAATACCCAGACCCCCGCGCGTCCCGCGCCTGGCTCTCCCGGTAAAACATCAGCACCCGCCCATTCGGCGCGAAGGTCGGCCCTTCCATCTGCCAGCCTTCCGACAGGATGCGCTCGCCCGAGCCATCCGGCCGCATCACGCCAATCGCGAAGCCGCCACGCCCAAACCGCGTGAAGGCAATCAGGTCCCCACGCGGCGACCACACCGGCGTCGCATAGCGCCCATTGCCGAAGCTGATGCGCCGCGCGCCGCCGCCATTCGCGTCCATCACGTAAAGCTGCTGATCGCCGCCACGGTCGGAATTGAACACGATCTGCGTGCCATCGGGCGAGAAGCTCGGCGACACATCCAACCCGCCGCCCGAGGTCCATTGTCGTTCGCGCCGCGAGCCCAGATCCACCACGAAGATATTCGCGTCCCCGCCACGCACCGCCGATAGAATCACGCTCCGCCCATCCGGCGAAAACCTTGGCGACAAGGTCATGCCGGAGAAATTCCCCAGCACCTCCTGCCGGCCCGTCTGTGCATTGAACAGGAACACGCGCGGTTGCCCGCCGGCATAGGACATCGCCGCGATCTGCTGCGCATTCGGGTGGAAGCGCGGCGTCAGCACCTGCACGCCCGGGTCGGTCAGGAAGCGATGATTCTCGCCATCCTGGTCCATGATCGCCAGGCGCCGCCCGCGCCGGTCACGCGGCCCGCTTTCGGCGACGTAGGCCACGCGCGTGTTGAAGTAGCCCTGCTCACCCAGCGCGCGCTGATAGATGTCATCCGAGATGATATGCGCGATCTGCCGCCAGTTGGACGCGCTGGCGTTATACGCCGTGCCCAGCGCCTGCTCGCCCGGTACGATGTCCCAGAGGCGGAACTCCACGCGCAGCTGATCGCCGCTGCCCGACACGCGCCCCGTCACCAGGAATGTCGCGTTGATGACGCGCCAATCCTGGAAGCGCGGCGTGGCGGCCGCGGCCTCCGGCGTCTGGATGAAGGCGTCGCGATTCACCGGCCGGAACAGCCCGGAATTGCGCAGGTTGTTGGTGATGACCTGCGCGATCTGCGCGCCGATCCGCGCGCCATCCGGCGTCGCACCCGCCATGGCGGGAATGGCGATCGGCACCGGTTCGGTGCGCGCGCGCGTGATGTCGATGCGCGTGCCCTGCTGCGCGGTGGCAGCGCGCGTGGCGAAGATGCCAGGCGCGATCATGACGGCGTTGCGGCGTGTCAGCATGGTGGTGTCCTCGCTGCCGGAAGGTTGGATGGGCGGGCGCGTGGGTCAAGCATCAACGCATGCCCAGATCGCGCGGATTGAAGCGGAAAATCGCTGCGTTCAGCCCTGCCACGCCACTGCGCGGAATGGGCAGCGGGTTGCAGCGCGGGTCACGCAAGGCGCGCGCCGCACTCTCATACACCATTCGCGCGCGCGGGTCGGTAGGAACCGCGCCAACCGGGCGCACGATGCGCACATTGCCGGCGGCGTCCACCTCCACCCGCAGTTCCACGATGATGTCGCGGATGTTCGGCGCGCCAGCATCGACGATGAAGCACTCGCTGACCCGGTCGGCGAC
>JAPLOK010000353.1 GCA_026400775.1 Alphaproteobacteria bacterium
ATGCGCGATCGCATCCTGGGCCTGGGCGTGATGGGCATGGGCGATCTGGGCCCGGCCGAGACGCATGCCTTCGTCTCGCGTGAGATCGAGCGCTGGGCGCCGGTGGTGCGGGCATCCGGCGCGACACCCGGATAGCCCCGTCTTGGCGGCGGCGCGGCGGGCGTCCACCATGCGGCCATGAAGCTCTTCATGGCGGCGCTCCTGACGGAGACCAACACCTTCTCGCCCCTGCCCACCGGCCGGGCCGGTTTCTTGGGCGAGCGCTACCACCGCGCCGATGCCAGCCGCGAGCCGCCTGGCTGGGGCAATATCGCGCTGATCGAATGGCGCAGCATGGCCGAGGCGCATGGCATCACCGTGCATGAAAGCCTCTGCGCCCAGGCGCAGCCCGGCGGCATCACGGTGCGCGCCATCTACGAGGAATTGCGCGACACGATCCTGGCCGATCTCTACGCCGCCGGCCCGCAGGATATCGTGCTGCTGAACCTGCACGGCGCGATGGTCGCCGATGGCTATGAGGATTGCGAGGGTGATCTGGTCGCCCGCGTGCGCGCGATCGTGGGGCCTGAGACCATCATCGGCGTCGAGCTCGACCTGCATTGCTCGCTGACCGAGACGCTGCGCCAGGCCAGCAACCTGATCGTGATCTACAAGGAATACCCGCACACCGACATCGCCGACCGCGCGCGGGACCTGTTCGACCTGGCGCTGCGCGCCGCCAAGCGCGAGATCAAGCCGGTCATCGCCTTCCGCCCGCTGCGCATGGTGAACATGTGGCTGACGCCCTTCCAGCCCGCGCGCGGCCTGGTGGATGACATGCTGGCCGAGGAGGGCCGGGGCGGCATCCTCTCGCTCTCCTTCGCGCATGGTTTTCCCTGGGGCGATGTGCCGGAAGTCGCGGCCAAGATGGTCGCCATCGCCGATGGCGATATGGGCGTGGCGCAAGCCGCCGCCGAACGCTACGCGCAACGCATCTGGGCCTTGCGCGATCAGACCGCGCGCCATTTCGACACGGTCGATGCCGCCATCGACGCGGCTTACGCGGCCGAGGGCACCACGGTGGTCGCCGAAACCTCCGACAATGCCGGCGGCGGCGCGCCGGCTGACTGCACGGCTTTCCTCGCGCGCATGGTCGAGCGCGGCGTGAAGGATGCGGCGATCGCCATGTTCTGGGACCCGATCGCGGTGCAGTTCTGCTTCGATGCCGGGGAGGGTGCCAGGCTGCAATTGCGCATCGGCGGCAAATGCGGCGCGATGTCCGGCGACCCGACCGACCTGATGGTCACCATCCACAAGCTGTCGGAGAATCACAAGCAGCGCGGCCTGTCTGGCGGGATCGCCGAGGTCGGCCGCGCCGCCTGGGTGGAGGCGGATGGCATCCACATCATCCTGGGCAGCCTGCGCCAGCAGGTCTTCAGCCCGGACATGTTCGAGGGGCTGGGCTGCACGCTGGCCGACAAGCGCCTCGTGGTGGTGAAGTCCTCCCAGCACTTCTACGCCGCCTTCGAACCCGTAGCCCAACAGATCCGCTACGCTGCGGCTCCCATCGGCATCATGCGCGAATTCGCCGCCATCCCGCTGACGCGCATCACCACCCCATGGTGGCCCAAAACCCAGGACCCCTGGGCCTGATGGACCAGTATCTCGCCGCCTTTCTGATGGGCGTGGTGGAGGGACTCACAGAATTCCTCCCCATCTCCTCGACGGGCCACCTGATCCTGCTGGGCTACGCCATCGGCTTCCACGGCCCGCCCGGAAAAGTTTTCGAAATCGCCATCCAGCTCGGCGCCATCCTGGCCGTGGTGGTGCTGTATTTCCCCAAATTGGTCGGCATCCTGCGCGGCATGTGGACCGCGGGCAGTGCCGAGCGCTTCTACGCCGTCAACATCATCCTGGCCTTCATACCGGCGATGATCCTGGGCGCCACCCTGCACGGCACCATCACCACATTGCTGTTCAACCCCTGGGTGGTCAGCGTGGCGCTGATCATCGGTGGCATCGCCATCATCCTGATCGAGAGGATGCGCCACACGCCCACCATCCACTCTGTGCCCGAAATCGGCCCGCTGACTGCGTTGCTGATCGGCCTCGGCCAGGCACTCGCGATGATCCCGGGCACGTCACGCTCGGGTGCGACCATCATCGCAGCACTCATGCTCGGCGTCGAACGCCGAACGGCCGCGGAATTCAGCTTCATCCTGGCCATCCCCACCATGCTGGCGGCCGCCGCCTACAGCCTGTTCAAGGCGCGCGCGGAACTCTCGCTGGATGGCTTCGGGTTGATCGCGGTGGGGTTCGTCACGGCATTCCTTGTCGCGCTGGTGGTGGTGCGCGCCGTCATCGCCTTCATCGGCCGCATCGGCTTCACACCCTTTGGCTGGTATCGCATCGGCCTTGGTTCACTGATGCTGCTGATCCTTGCCCTGGTGGGGTGATTCACCGCTTCGGCGATCCTGCCTACGCGGATCACACCTCAGCGCATGAACCCCATAAAGGCGCGGCGGGTGCTCTCCGCCGTGCCCTCACGCGTCACGCGCCATAGCGGGCTGTCCACCACCAGGCGCTGCCCGACATCGCTGAACGAGGGCCGCACCGTCACCGCCGTCACCGTGCGCACCGGCAGCCCGAATGCATCCAACGGCAGGCGCAGAAACACCCCGCCATCCACCCCGGCCTCGCCACCACGCCCTCGCGCATTCGTCGCCGTCACATAGCCGCCGGCCTCGATCCCATTCGCAAAACGCCGCCCCAATTCCAGCGTGCCGCCCCAATCGCCGCCCAAATGCCGCCCCGCCCGCGCCACAGCATAGACATCCCACCACGGCGTATCCCAATAGACCGAGGCATGCCCCGTCACCGCCCGATACGGCAGGAAGGCAAAGCGCTGCGCATAGCCACGCTGCCGCACCCAGGCGAGATCCAAACCCACCGCCACCGACCCCGCCTGCGGCCGCCACAACACCTCGCCACTGGCACCGGCGAACATCGGCTCCAGCAGCCCCACCGTGGCGCGCGCATACCAATCGGGTGCGAGGTTCCTCAGCCCCTCGGCATAGAGCGTGGGGATGCTTGTCCGCCCCTCCCGCGCATAGATCGGCGCGTCGCTGCGCACGCGCGGCAGCGCCGAGACCTGCAAGGGCGCCCCTTGCAGATTTTGCACGACCGACTGCTGGACAGACCCCGCGATCGACACGCCTGCGCCCAGCGCCACACGCCCAGTCATCGCCACCCCCATCTGGTAACGCAACGGCGCGCCGACATCGCCCGCGAATAGGCTCAAGCGCGGCTCGATATCCCAGGCATAGCGCGGCCATGCCGTGCGCACCCCACCCGCTTCGGAGGCCGCCGGCAGCACCTGCGCGCCCGCGAAAATCTCCTCCGCACTGCCCAACCAGTTCTGCGCCGCCTCGAACCCCGCGCGCGGCGCAACCAGCCGGCCGATCACCACACCCTCCTGCTCCCAGACCAGCCGGATGCGCTCCACCTCCGAAGGCAAATGCGGCTGTGCTGCGCGGGCCAAGCGCCCAGCCATCTGCGGCATGGTCCGATAGCGCTGACCGCCGACCGTCAGCACCGCCTCAACACCGCGGATTTCCAGCGCTACCGGCTGCAAACCCGCCGCCCGCAAGGCCGGAAACAGGGACGCGGCAACACTCTCATTGCTCCACCCCGCCACCGGCTCCGGCCGCGGCAGCATCTGCGGCACTGGCGCGCGCCAGAATTGCGGCACATTCGCCGGGTCCAACCTGGCCGAGAGGCGCAACAACGCATCGCGCCCACCCACCACACCCGCACTCACCTCGACATTCTCGTTCTGCCAGGCCAGCGCCGCATTGACCCGATGGCGCTGCCGCGTGCCATCATCGCGCAACGCATCCGCCGAATACTCCACCCGCGCCCGCAACCCATCCAAACCGAGTACCGGCGGCACCACCCATTCCGCGCCGCCGAACAAGCCCATATGCGCGCCGCGAAACACACCCTCCACCCCGTCCGGCCGGCGCTCTAGAAACCGTGTCCCGGCCGCCAACGGGTTCGGCACATCGCGGCCCGATGCCAGGCGCCCCCAGCCCATCCCCACCGACAAATCCACGCCCCAGAACCGCTTCGACGCCACCATAAACTCACCGCGAAACGCCCCGCGCCCACCCACATCCCGCAACCCGATCGCCAAGGCGGGCAATACATCCCCCTCCTGCCAGACCCGCATCCGCAGATCCATCGACGCATCCACCCGCGCCCCATCGGCCACCCGGTCCCAGCGGTCATTCACCCGCCCCACCACCTCCAGCCACGGCAAGGCCTGCCACGCCACAAACCCCAGATGCCGCGCCGACCGCAGCGACGCCCCGAACTCCACCACCCCATCCCGCCTCATCCGCGCGGTCGGCATCTCCACCAACCCGGCACCACCAAACGCCGTTCCGCCAGGCTCGACCACCTCCTGCGCAGGGCTGGTCGTTGTCGCGAGGAGGGTGAATGCGACGGTCAGGACCCGCAGGGGGGCGCTGCCCCCCTGCACCCCCCGACAAAGGCCGAAAGGCCCTTGGAACCCATGAGTCTTCGGTCGGTTTGGGGAGGGGGCATCACACGCGCGCCTGTGGTGAAGGGCGCTCCATGCCCCCTCCCCAAACCGACCGATAACCCACGACGGGTCCAGGGGCGGCGCGCCCCTGGCGGGGGTGCAGGGGGCAGCGCCCCCTGCGTAGACCTCACCGCCGCCCACCCTCTCTCGCAATCACCGCCAGTGCCGCGCCGGAAATGGCGACCTGGCTGAAGACGCTGGCCGCGTCGCGCAGGAAGGCCCAGTTGGCGTAGGGGGCGGGGTCTTGAGGGACGACGATGAGCGAGCCGGGCGGGACGGGTGGGCCGCCGGCCTGCCAGGCTGAGAGGCCGGCGGGTGCGGCGGTGCCGTTGGGCAGGACGATGAAGGCGCGCGAGGTGTCGGCGAAGCGTTGCGCGCCGCCGGCGGCGGCCACGTATTGGTGGGCACGCCAGCCGGTGGCGAATTGCAGGCTGCCCGGGTTCAACACGCTGCCGACGACGGTGACGTCATTGGGGCGTTTGGGCATGACCAGCAGGTCGCCGGGTTCGAGCAGGATGTCCAGCTCGGGGCGGGCGGCGAGGACGACGGGGTTGGCTTCCACCACCAGGCGTCCGGCGGCGCGGGCTTCGCGCAGGGCTGCGGCCATTTCACGCCCGGCGGTAACGGCGCCTGTGATGTCCACGGCCGTGCCGCGCGTGCCGCCCAGCGCCTGGCCGGCAGCGGCCTGCATGACGCCTTGCTCCAGGTCGCGCGCGCTGCGTTGGAAGCCTTCCTGCTGGCGGATGCGGATGCTCTCCCGCGTCAGGACGGCGCCGTAGGGAAAGGCGTGTGGCGACAGGCCGCCGGCGCGGGCGATGACCTCGGACAGGCGTTCGCCTCGCCGGATATCATAGGTGCCGGGGCGAATGAATTCACCGGCGAGCATGACGGGTCCGCTGTCGCGATCGGTGAAGCCACGCGGGATGCGCAGCGTGTCACGCGGGGCCATCCGTTGGGAGATGAGCACGCGCGTGCGCAGGTCCAGCGCGGTGCGTTGCAGGATGATGGTGCCGCCATCGGCAGGCGGCTGGCGGGTGAGTTCGACGTTGGCGAGGTCGGCATTCTCGGTCAGTCCGCCCGCGGCTTCGAGCAGGGATTCGAGCGGCGTATCAGCCAGGATCGGCAGCAGGCCTTGCAGCCGCGCCTCGCCCACCAGCAGCACGGCGTTGTCGACCAGGAATGGCAACAGGGCCGGGTAGTCGATGAAAAGCTGCGGGCAGGCTGTGGCGCCGCCATCGGGCATCGCGGCCAGGCGGGCATGGGCGAAGCGTTGCGGCGTGGTGCGGGCTGCGGTGACGAGAGCGGTCAGCGCCGGGCATTCCGCGGCCGGGCTGCCGGCCGCGCCGCCTTCGGTGCGGGTGCTGGCGCCCTCTCCGCGCAGCGCGCGCTGCACGGGCGCCGAGGACAGCCATTGCACATCAGGCAGCCCGATCAGGATGACCTCGTCGCCCTCCTGCAATGCCAGGTCCGGGCCGCCTTGCAGCAGGCGCCCCAGGTCGAAGGGCACCAGGCGGCGCACGCGGGTGCGGCTATCGGCGCGCCAGATGACCGCCATGCGCAGCCAGGGATCGGCCCGCACCAGACGCGGGTC
>JAPLOK010000338.1 GCA_026400775.1 Alphaproteobacteria bacterium
AGGGCGCTGGTTACGCGGGCGGGATCCTCTCCGCCGGCGTCGATGGCATCCGCGTCGCCGAAGCTGTCGCCTGCGCGCTGCTGGGCCAGGATCTGCCCGCCGAACGCCGCCGCCACGGCACCATTACGGAGGGCTGGGGATGAGCGAAGCTGAGCGCGATCGGCCCGGCGGGAATCCGCCAGGGCGTAAATCGCCCTCACGGATGCGGCCGAAGCCGGTGGTGGCTGGCGACAGCCAGGCGACAGCGGGTTTGGCCGCCCGCCGCGGTTACCACCACGGCAATCTGCGCGAAGCGCTGGTCGAAGCCACTCGCCGCCTGACCGCCGAGCGCGGCCCGCATGGTTTCACCTTGCTGGAGGTGGCCAAGGCCGCCGGCGTCTCGGCCTCCGCCCCCTATCGGCACTTCAGGGACCGGGACGCTGTGCTGGCGGAATTGTGCAAGCGCGGCTTCGCGCTGTTCGGCGAAAGGCTGGCAGCCAGCGGCGGGATGCAGCGGATGGGCGCCACCTATCTGGCCTTCGCGCGGGAGGAGCCTGGCTACTATGGCGCCATGTTCGAATGGCGCGCGCCCAAGGCCGCACAGGAGCCGGATGGCGACGCCTTCGGCACGCTGGTGGGCGCGATTGCCGCGCGCCTGCCGCCAGGTGCCGACCGGGACGCGGCGCGGCTGCGCGCCTTGCAGGTCTGGGCCATCTCGCATGGCGTGGCGAGCCTGGAGCGCGCCGGCATGCCGCCGCCCGGCAGCGGCGCGCCGCCGCCTGAACAGGTGCTCGGCGATGCGGTGATGCGGTTACTGGGTGTGCGTTGACGTGAATGGTATTGGACCTTGACCCCATGACCCTATGTGAATGCGCATCACATTAATCGAGGGAATGTGACATGCGCACCGTCCACCCAGTCGCGGTGCCCGCCCTCATCCCGCCCATCGCCGGACGGGCACGCCATAGGCTCAGGGGCTAGCGCCTGCCGCCCATTCTCTTGGGCTTCATCGCCTGGTGGGCTTCAGCACCGAAGGCGATGAGGGTTTGGAGGGGGGGCCAAGTCCCTCTCCAAGGCCCATCACCGCCGCCACGGCCGCCTTGCGAACAGTGCACGCACGGCCGCGCCTTCGCGCAGCACCATGTCGCGGTATTCGTCGCCCAGCATGGGCCGCAGTGGCAGTGCGACGCGTTCGGCATCGGCGGTGAAGCGCGGATCGGCGAAGGTGGCCGCGAAGGCCGCGCGCAAGGCGGCCGTGACGGGGGCCGGAATGCCCGGTGGGCCTACGATGCCGCGCGCCGAGCCCAACAATACATCGAGGCCCTGGTCACGGAAGGTCGGCACCTCGGGCGTCAGGGACCAGCGCGCGGGTGAGGCCATGCCCAGGCAACGCAACCGGCCCTCGCGCAGCAGTGCGACACCCTCGCCGATATTGAAACTGGCCACGTCCACCGCGCCCGAGAGCAGGTCGCGCTGCACCTGCGCGGTGCCGTTATAGGGCGCGTGCAGGGCGCGGATATTGGTCGCTTCCTCCAGCGCCAGCAGCACCAGGTGGTCATCCGAACCCACGCCCGCCGCACTGCCGACGGAGACCGATTCCGGCCGCGCCCGCAGCGCACGCACCAGGTCATCCAGGCTGCGCAGCGGCGATGTGTTCAGCACCCACAGCGCGCAGGCATCATCGACGATATTGGCGATATAGGTGAAGCGCTCGGCCTCCCAGCGCACCGGCCGTTCCAGCGGCAGGGTGCTGATGTTCAGACTGCCGATGCCGCCCAGCGTGTAGCCATCGCCGGCCGCGTTGAAGATCGCCTCCATGCCGATCTGCCCGCCCGCGCCCACGCGGTTGATGAAGGCAAAGCGGGCGCCCGGCAGGCGTTGGCCGGCATGGTAGAGCGCGAAGCGCGTCATGGCATCCACCCCGCCGCCGGGCGGGAATGGAATGAAGACCTCGATCGGGCGTTCGGTCGGCCAGGGGGCCTGGGCGCGCGCGATGGCGGGGGCGGCCAGCAGGCCAAGAGTGGCGCGGCGGGTAAGGCGCATGGCGGTTCCTATTCGGGCTGGATGTTGGCGGCACGCGCGACGCGCGACCATTCGGCGACTTCCTCGGCCACTTCGCGCACGAACTGCGCAGCCGGGGCGGGGGCAGGCGTGATGCCCTGCGCGGTCAGGCGCTCGACCACAGATGGCGCCTGCAATGCGCGCGTCAGGGCAGCGTTGATGCTGTCAGTCAGCGCGGGTGCCAAGCCAGCGGGTCCGAAGGCGGCATACCAATTCACCGCGGTCAGGCCCGGGAAGGCGTCGGCCAAAGGCGGCACATCGGGCAGCACGCCGGCGCGCCCCAGGCTGCCGATGGCGATGGGGATCATCCGCCCTTCCTGGATATGCGGCAGCGCATTGACCAGGTTGTTGAACATGGCCTGCACCTGCCCGCCCAGAAGGGCCGTGGTGGCGGGCGCGGCACCGCCATAGGGCACATGCGCAATGTCGAGGCCGGCCAGCCCCTTCAGGCGTTCCATGGCCAGGTGGTTGCCGGTGCCGTGGCCGGGCGTGCAATAGTTGAAGGCGCCGGGCCGCGCGCGGATCGCGGCCACGAATTCGGCCATGCTGCGCGCCCCCAGCGAGGGATGCGCGACCAACACGAAAGGCCCGTCCGCCAACCTGATGATGGCCTGGAAATCGCGCAATGTGTCGAAGGGCAGGTTTCGCAGCACCGCCGGGTTGATGGCGTGGGAATTGGCCGTGACCAGCAGCGTATGGCCGTCAGGGGCGGCGCGCGCGACCAGCGCGCTGCCGGTCGAGCCACCGGCGCCGGGGCGGTTCTCCACAACCACGGGCTGGCCCCAGGCAGGCTCCAGCTGGGCCGCGACCAGGCGCGCGATGGCATCAGTCGGCCCTGCCGCCGCGAAGGGGACGATCAGCCGCACGCCGCGCGTGGGAAAGCCTTGGGCTACGGCAGGCATCGCCAAAGGCACGGCCAGGAGGGCACGTCGGGGGAACATGGGCGTCTCCAGTTTTTTGCATGCTGGGCTGTCAAGAGGCTGTGGACAAGCTTGACGTGGCTTTGGGAACCTTTGTAGAACATCTTAACGATTCCTGATTTGTTCAGGAACGCAGCAGGGACCGGGGCGGGCAGATGCTCACGCGCAAACAGCATGAATTGCTGATGTTCATCAATGAACGTCTGAAGGCTACGGGCTACTCGCCCTCCTTCGAGGAAATGAAGGATGGGCTGAAGCTGAAGTCCAAATCCGGCATCCATCGTCTGATCACGGCGCTGGAGGAACGCGGTTTCCTGGGCCGGCGCGCGCACCGTGCCCGCGCGCTGGAGGTGCTGCGCCTGCCCGAGGATGTCGCACCCCGCCGCGTCCGCATGCCCGAGACGCCGGCAGCACCCAACAACGTCATTCCGGCACAGTTCGGCCGGGCCAAGCCAGGCCATGAGGCCGGCAGCGTGTCGCTGCCGCTCTATGGCCGCATCGCCGCCGGCGTGCCGATAGAGGCGGTGCGCGACACCGGATCCATGGTCGATGTGCCGGCCGGCATGTTGACCGGCGGAGAGCATTTCGCCCTAGAAGTCTCGGGCGATTCCATGATGGAGGCCGGTATCCTGGACGGCGACACTGTAGTGATCCGCCGCGCCGAGAA
>JAPLOK010000008.1 GCA_026400775.1 Alphaproteobacteria bacterium
CGGATCAGGCGGCCACCATCGGTGACCAACATCACGTCATCGCCATCCTGCACGACGAAGCTGGCCACGACCGCACGCCCCGTGCGCGCCGAGAAGCCGATATTCGTGATGCCCTGCCCGCCACGGCCGGTGACGCGGTATTCGAAGGCGCTGCTGCGCTTGCCGAAACCCTCATCGGTGATGGTCAGGATGAACTGCTCGGCGCGTTCCATCTGCGTCACGCGTTCGGCCGCCAGGGTGATTTCGGCAGTGGGCGTTTCGTCCGAAGGCGCCTCGGGCTCATCGCCCGCGCGACGCTTGGCACCGGCGAGTTTCAGATAGGCCGCGCGTTCCTCGGGCGTGGCATCCAGATGCCCCAGAACGGCCAGCGAAATCACCTGGTCATCGCCCAGCAGACGGATGCCGCGCACGCCCGAGGAATCGCGCCCGGCAAACACGCGCAGCGTCTCCGCATCGGCCACGAAGCGGATGCACTTGCCGCCCTTGGTGGCGAGGAAGACATCATCGCCCTCGCGGCAGGTGGCCACCCCGATCAGCTCATCGCCCTCATCGAGCTTCATCGCGATCAGGCCCACCGCGCGCACATTGCGGAAGTCCGACAGGCGGTTGCGCCGCACGCCGCCTTGGCGCGTGGCGAAGACCAGATGCAGGTTTTCCCACAGCGATTCATCCTGCGGCAGCGGCAGCACGGTGGTGATGGCCTCACCTTCCTGCAGCTGCAGCAGCTGGCGCAGGGAACGGCCACGCCCGCCGGTGCCGCCTTCCGGCAATTGCCAGACCTTGCTGCGGAAGGCGATGCCGCGGCTGGTGAAGAACAGCACCCATTGATGCGTGTGCGCGACGAAGCTGCGCATCACCACATCATCCTCGCGCGTTGCCGTCGCGCTGCGCCCGCGCCCACCACGATTCTGCGCGCGGAAGGTGTCGAGGCCGGTGCGCTTCACATACCCATCGCGCGTGATGGTCACGATCATGGTGCCCGGCTCGATCAGGCTTTCATCGTCCAGATCAGCGGCCGCATCATCGATGCGTGTCATGCGCGGGGTGGCGATCTGTTCGCGCACCGCGAGCAATTCGGCGCGGATCACCTCCATGCGGCGCGGGCGGCTGCCAAGAATATCCAGCAGGTCGCGGATGGTCTCACCCACCTCGCCCAGCTCGTTGGTGATCTTGTCGCGCTCCAGGCCGGTCAGGCGTTGCAGGCGCAACTCCAGGATGCCGCGGGCCTGGGCTTCCGTCAGGCGCACCGTGCCTTCGGGTGTGACGACATTGCCCTCATCCTGGATCAGCTCCAGCAGCACGCCGACATCGCCCGCCGGCCAGTCGCGCGTCATCAGCGCCGCGCGCGCCGTCACCGCATCGGGGCTTTCGCGGATGACGCGGATCACCTCATCGATATTGGCCACAGCGATGGCCAGGCCGATCAGCAGATGCCCCCGCTCCCGCGCCTTGGCCAGGCGGAAACGCGACCGCCGCAGGATCACATCCTCGCGGAAATTGATGAAGGCGAGCAGCGCATCGCGCAGCCCCATCTGCTGCGGCCGGCCGTCATTCAGCGCGAGGAAATTCACCGCGAAACTGATCTGCAGCTGCGTCATGCGGTAGAGCTGGTTCAGCACCACCTCCGCCGTCGCTTCGCGCTTGAGCTCGATCACCACGCGCACGCCATCGCGGTCCGATTCGTCGCGCAGGTCGGAAATGCCCTCGATCGCCTTGGCACGCACCAGCTCGGCGATCTTCTCCTGCAAGGTGGCCTTGTTCACCTGGTAGGGGAATTCGCTGATGATGATGGCCTGGCGGCCGCCGCGCATATCCTCGATCTCGCAAACCGCGCGCAGCGGGATGGAGCCGCGCCCGGTCTCAAACGCCGAGCGGATGCCGCTGCGCCCCAGGATGATCCCGCCGGTCGGGAAGTCCGGCCCGGGGATGATCTGCATCAGCTCTTCCAGCGTGGTCGCCGGGTCCTCAATTAGCTTCAGCGTGGCGTCGATCACCTCGCCCGGATTATGCGTCGGGATGTTGGTGGCCATGCCCACCGCGATGCCGTTCGCGCCGTTGACCAGCAGGTTCGGGTAGGTGGCGGGCAGGACCCGCGGCTCCTCGCCCGATTCGTCGTAGTTCGGGACGAAATCGACCGTGTCCTCGTCGATGCCGTTCAGCAGCGCCGCGGCCGAGTTCGCCAGACGCACTTCGGTGTAGCGCATGGCCGCCGGCGCATCGCCGTCCATGCTGCCGAAATTGCCCTGGCCGTCGATCAGGGGCACGCGCATAGAAAAGGGCTGCGCCATGCGCACCATCGCGTCATAGATCGCGCTGTCGCCATGCGGGTGATACTTGCCCATCACATCGCCCACGACGCGCGCGGATTTGCGATGCGGCTTGTCGGCCGTGTAGCCCGACTCGTGCATCGCAAACAG
>JAPLOK010000112.1 GCA_026400775.1 Alphaproteobacteria bacterium
CTCCATCAACCGGTCCTTGAGCGCGAGCACCGTCTTGATCTCATCGCCCGCCATGCGGCCCAGCGGAATCCCGGTCCAGGTGGCGACCACTTCCGCCACCGCCTGGCCATCCACCACCGGGTGCACCAGCGGCTCCTCGCCCTGCAGCGCGTGCAGTTCGTCGGTCACCTTGGCCAGTTCGGCGCGCGCGGCCGCGGTGTCGTGCTGCTCGGGCGGGTTCTCCAGCTCCTCGCGCAATTCGCGGATGCGCGTGACCAGTGCCTTTTCCTGCTCCCAGCGCGTCTTGAGCGCTTCGAGTTCACGCTCATTTTCGGCCTGCTCGGCATGCAGCGCGTCGATGCGCTTCTGGTGGTCGCCGCCGGTCGCGGTCTCGCGCCCCAGCGCCTGCAATTCGGTGGCGATCAGCGCCAGCCTGCGGGTGCGATGTTCGATCGGCGCCGGGATTGCCGCCTGGCTCATCGACACGCGCGCACAGGCGGTGTCCAGCAGCGACACGCCCTTGTCCGGTAATTGCCGTGCGGGGATGTAGCGCGCCGAAAGCCGCACCGTCTCCGTCACCGCCTCATCGAGAATCCGCACACCGTGGTGCTTCTCCAGCGTGGCGACCAGGCCGCGCAGCATGGCATTGGCCAGCACCAGCGAAGGCTCCTCCACCTTCACCACCTGGAAGCGGCGGGTGAGTGCGGCGTCCTTCTCGAAGTACTTCTTGTATTCGGCCCAGGTGGTGGCGGCCACGCAGCGCAATTCGCCGCGCGCGAGTGCGGGCTTGAGCAGGTTCGCGGCATCATTCTGGCCGGCCGCACCGCCCGCGCCGATCAGCGTATGCGCCTCGTCGATGAACATGATCACCGGCTGGGGCGAGGATTTCGCCGCGTCGATCACGCCCTTCAGCCGGTTCTCGAACTCGCCCTTCACGCCGGCGCCCGCCTGCAGCATGCCCAGGTCCAGCGCCATGAGCTTCACTTTGACGAGAGCTTCGGGAACATCGCCGGCCGCGATGCGCAGTGCGAGCCCCTCGACCACCGCGGTCTTGCCCACACCGGCCTCACCGGTGAGGATCGGGTTGTTCTGGCGGCGGCGCGTCAGGATGTCGATCATCTGCCGGATTTCGTCGTCGCGGCCGAGGATCGGGTCGATCTTGCCGGCGCGCGCCTGCGCCGTCAGGTCGGTGCAGAACTGCTCCAGCGGGCCGCCGCCACGCGGCGCGCCCTCTGCGCCCGGCGCGGCCGCGGCCGCCCCGCCAGGAGGGCTGGCAATCGCGGCTTGCGCGGCCTCCTCGCTATCCTTGGTCAGCGCGTCCAGATTCTTGCGGATCGGGTCCACAGGCAGGTTCAGCAGGCTTGGCGCGCTGTCCTTGACAGTACGCGACAACCCCTCATCGGCCAGCAGCGCCGCCAGCATATGGCCCGAACGGATGCGGCCCTGGTTGCTCTCCAGGCTGGCCAGCAGCCAGGCCTCGCGCAGCCAGGCGATGATGTCGGGCGAGAGCCCGGGCGCGCGCACATTGCCGGTGCGCATCTTGTCCAGCGCGCGCGTCAATTCGGTCAGCACGCGGCCGGCATCGATGCCGCCCTGGCGCATCAGCACCGACACATCGGAGGCCGGCGCCTCGATCAGCTTGGCGAGCACATGCTCGATCTCGACATTGTAGTGGCTGCGCGACACCGTCAGCCCGAGCGCTGCTTCGAACTGCTTGCGCGCAACCTCCGTCAGGCGGGAGACAAGCGATTTGAGATCGATGGCCACCATGAATTCCTGTCGCTCCCCGCGAAATTGAATGGACGGTGCAAGGCTAGTGTTCGGCATCACCCCATGTCCAGTGACCAAGCCCGATCGAGGCGATAGTGACGCTCTATGAATATGGTGTAGCGTCCGCCGGCATGATGGATCGACAGGCTGGGGACCACGATGAGCACTGATGTGGATGTCGATGCGCTGATCGCGCCGCTGGAGACCGGCGATGGCGTGGGCGAGGATCTGCGCCAGGATTATTAGCCGACCTCCGTC
>JAPLOK010000445.1 GCA_026400775.1 Alphaproteobacteria bacterium
CCTGCCTGGTGGATATCCATCGCCCATCCGTGGGCTTCGCGGCGATCCAGCTGCTGGAGGATGCCGGCTGCACGGTCGAAGTGCCGCTGGCGCAGACCTGTTGCGGCCAGCCGGCCTACAACAGCGGCGACCGTCTCACCGGGCAGGAGATCGCGCGCCAGGTGATCGACGGCTTCGGCGGCTTCGACCATGTGGTCGTACCCTCCGGTTCATGTGCCGGGATGATCAGCCACCACTACCCCGCGCTTTTCGCGGACAGCGATCCGCATTGGCATGCGCGCGCGGTCGAACTTGCCGGCCGCACCCATGAATTGACCGCCTTCCTGCATGATGTGCTGGGCACTGCGCGCATCGCGGCCCGATTGGATGGCGTGGCCGCCTATCACGACAGCTGCTCCGGCCTGCGCGAACTGGGCGTGCGGGCACAGCCGCGCGCGCTGCTCTCGCGCGTTGATGGCCTCTCGGTGAAGGACCTGGCCGAGCCTGAGCAATGCTGCGGCTTCGGCGGCACGTTCTGCGTGAAATACCCCGAGATTTCCACCCGCATGGTCAGCGACAAGACGCGTGACATCACGGCCACCGGCGCCGATATCCTGCTCGCCGGGGATATGGGCTGCCTGCTGAACATGGCCGGCCGCCTGCATCGGGAAGGCAGCCGCATCCGCGCCTTCCATGTTGCCGAGGCCTTGGCCGGCACCGCCGCGACAACGCCAGCCATTGGCGAGGCCGGATCATGAGCGTTGATCGACAATCAGGAATATTGGTAAAAGCGTAACGGTTCTAAAATTTTAGCATCGAGGGAGCCGCCTTGATCTCCGCCCGCCGCGGCTCCCCTGCTGAGGTCTTCGTGCTGGCCCGGAATCCGCATGTGGTGTCCGCGGCCAGTGCCGCGGCACGTCATGTGTCAGGCCTGGAACCTCGTCTATTCGCTAATCCACGAGAGGCCTTGGCGGCCCTGTCCCGCCCCGGGCTGCCGCCCTTGCGCATCATGCTGGAACCTGCCGCGGCGGGCGCATCCTGGGCTGAATTGCTGGCGACATTGGATGACCCCGGCCTGACTGCTGCCGTGCTGTTCGTCGCCGCCAGCGCGGACCAGGCCCCGGAAGGCATCGCCGCCTTGTCGCCCGAGACCGGGGAGCTGGTCGCGGCTTTGGGTGCTGGCATGCGCGATCGCCCGCAAATGCCGCCGCGAAGCGCCGCCGCCCTGGTCGCTGGCCTGGACCGTGGTGCCCTGATGCTGCGCTACCAGCCCGTGGTCCGCATCCGCGATCGCAAGCTGGTCATGCTCGAGGCGCTGTCACGCTGGCGCGGCACGCCGGTCGCGCATGGGCCTGACAGTTTCATTCCCGCCCTCGAGCGTGCCGGTCTCGGCCGGCCCCTGGCGGTCGCCGTGGTGACGCGCGCCGCGCAGGACATCGGGGCGCTGTACGCCACGCTGCCGGTCGGCGTCTCGGCGAATATCCCGCTGGATCAGATGCTGCTGCCGGACCTGCCAAGCTGGCTCGCGCGGGCGCTGCGGACCGGCGCCCTGCCGCCGCGCGCGCTGTCCCTCGAATTGACCGAGACGGCGCCGGTGCGTGACCGCAGCGCGCTGTCCCGCGCCTTGGCCCGCATGGCAGCGACGGGCCATGGCGTGTGGCTGGATGACCTGAAGCCCGGCGATGGCCGCATGGCCCTGCTGGAGCTGCCTTTCGCAGGCGTGAAGCTGGACAAATCCGTGGTCGGCGAGGCGCCGCACAGCGCGGCCGCGCGGCGCTTCATCCGCCAGGTGCTTGCCCGCGCCGAGCGGCATGGGCGCATCGTCACGGCCGAGGGTGTCGCAAGCAGCGCCATCTGGCGGCAGATGGCGCAGCTGGGCGTGCATCGCGCGCAGGGTTTCTGGGTCGGGCGGCCTTTACCCTGGCGGGCGCTGCGGTCCTGGGCGAGGAGCTGGGCGGCGGCTCCACGGCTGTAGCGCGCCTCCCTCCCCACCGCGCGCGCGATGCGATAGACACCGGGCGAACCACCCTTTTCCAGGACGCCGCGCCATGCCCGCCTACCAGTATGTCTATGTCATGAAGGACCTCACGAAATCCTTCCCCGGCGGGCGTGAGGTGTTCAAGGGCATCACCCTGTCCTTCCTGCCGGACGCCAAGATCGGCGTGCTGGGACCCAACGGCGCCGGCAAGTCCACGCTGCTGAAGATCATGGCCGGCATGGACAAGGAATACGGTGGCGAGGCCTGGGCCGCCGAGGGCGTGCGCGTGGGCTACCTGCCGCAGGAACCGCATCTGAACCCCGACCTCACGGTGGGCGAGAATGTCGAGGAGGCGTTTGCCTCGCTCAAGGCGGATCTGCGCCGCTTCAACGAAATCTCCGAAGCCTTCGCCAATGAGATGAGCGAGGAGGAGATGAACACCCTGCTCGGCGAGCAGGCCGAATTGCAGGAACGCATCGACGCCGCCAATGGCTGGGAGCTGGAGCGCACGGTGGAAATAGCGCTCGACGCGCTGCGCTGCCCGGCCCCTGAACTGCCGGTGACCAACCTGTCCGGCGGTGAGCGCCGCCGCGTGGCGCTGTGCAAGCTGCTGCTGGAAAAGCCCGACATCCTGCTGCTGGACGAACCCACCAACCACCTGGATGCGGAGAGCGTGTCCTGGCTGGAAACCACCTTGCGCGACTACCAGGGCGCGGTGCTGGTCGTCACCCATGACCGCTACTTCCTGGACAATGTGACCAACTGGATCCTGGAGGTCGATCGCGGCCGCGGCTTCCCCTACCAGGGCAACTACTCGGCCTATCTGGACCAGAAGCGCAAGCGCCTGGCGCAGGAGGAGCGCGAGGAATCCGCACGCCAGAAGCAGCTGGCCGCCGAGCAGGAATGGATGGGCCGCAGCCCCGCCGCCCGCCAGGCCAAGTCCAAGGCGCGCATCACCGCCTATGAAGACCTGGTGCGCCGTTCCGAGGAAAAGGCGCCCGACCCGACCGAGATCGTCATTCCGCCCGCGCCCCGCCTGGGCAACACCGTCATCGTGGCCGAGAAGCTGCGCAAGGCCTTCGGCAACCGCCTGCTGATCGACGATCTGGACTTCAAGCTGCCGCCCGGCGGCATTGTCGGCATCATCGGCCCCAACGGCGCGGGCAAGACCACGCTGTTCAAGATGATCACCGGCGTCGAGCAGCCCGATGCCGGGAAGCTGGTCGTGGGTGAGAGCGTGAAGCTGGGTTACGTGGACCAGTCGCGCGACAGCCTCGATGACGCCAAGACCGTCTGGCAGGAAATCTCCGACGGGATGGACACCATCACCGTCGGCAAGCGCACGGTGCCGTCCCGCGCCTATGTGGCGGCCTTCAACTTCAAGGGTGCCGACCAGCAGAAGCGCGTGGGCGTGCTCTCGGGCGGTGAGCGCAACCGCGTGCATCTGGCGAAGATGCTCAAGCGCGAACACAACGTCCTGCTGCTGGACGAACCCACGAACGACCTGGACGTGGACACGCTGCGCGCGCTGGAGGAATCGCTGATGGATTTCGCCGGCTGCGCGGTGATCATCAGCCACGACCGCTGGTTCCTCGACCGTCTGGCCACGCATATCCTGGCCTTCGAGGGCGACAGCCATGTCGAGTGGTTCGAGGGCAACTTCCAGGCCTATGAAGCCGACAAGAAGCGCCGCCTGGGTGCGGCGGCCGACCAGCCGCACCGGATCAAGTATCGGCCGCTGACGCGCTGAAGCAGGCCACATCCACATGCGTGCACGCGGCCTGTTCAGCGCCCATGTTCCGGGGGCATCTTCATGTTTCCAGCCCTGGCTGGTTGAAAGCTATCTGCCCTGATGGAGTTCCGCGTCGGGCCTGAGGAAATCGGCATCGCCTGCCGCTACAAGGCCGGCCCCGCCATGAAGAGCACGGATGAAGGCGGCCACGCGGATGCCATCCTGCCGGGTGGCGAGCCGCTGGGTTATTATGCGCGCACAAAGCACGACCGCAGGCTGGCCATCATCGCGCCGGGCATGGTGCGCGACCTGGCGGCGCTGACGCGCGACCGACCCGAATATGTGAACGCGGACAAAGCCCGCGCGCGGCGCTGCCCCACCACCTTCTGCATCGTGCCGGTGGGCGCCGAAGCAGCCGTGGCTTTCCGCGAGGCCTGGGTCTGGATTGCCGCGCGCCCGCCCTTGTTCATGGCGATTGGCGGCAATTGCGCGCAGGTGATTTCGGGCGCGCTGATCGAGGTGGGCGCCATGCCCGCCGGCTGGCCCAGGCCCGGCAGCCCCGATGGGCTGTTCCGCGCCTTGCATCGCGCGCGGCCCGATGCGCGCATCGCCACCGGCTTCGCCAGCTGGACCGGCGCGCATTGGGACCTGTCGTGACGCGCCCGCTATTCCGCGCGCCGCGCACCATCACCACGCAGCGGCTATCCCTGCTGCCGCCCAGCCCCGAACAGCTGCCGGAGTTGATCCGCCTGAAGGGCGATGAACGTGTCTTCGGCTGGATGCTGCATGGCGTGCGCAGCGCCCAGCGCGTGCGCGAGGAACTCGAGGACGACACGGATTTCTGGCAGGTGCGCGGCTATGGCACCTGGTCGGTTTTCCTGCGAGAGAGCGGGGAATTCCTGGGCATAGCTGGCCTGATGGAACGCCCCGATGGCCGCGGTGTGGCACTGCGCTACGCGCTCTGGCCCGAATGCCGCGGGCAGGGCTATGCGCGGGAGGCCGCGCGGGCGGCGCTGGATTTCGGGCATGCCGCGGGCGTTGCGCGCATCATCGGCATCGCCCGCGCGGAGAACACGGCCTCACGCGCCGTGCTGACCGATATCGGCATGCGCGAGGCGGAGCACTACACCTATCAGGGGCACCCGATGGTGCTGCACGAAAGCCTGCGGTGATTCACCGCACGGCTTCGAAGCGGAACCCCGCCGGGTATTCGGGCCAGTTGGCGCTCTGCACCCCATGGCGCGCGCTGCCCTGCCAGCTTGGCTGCGCCCCCGTGCTCACGACGCGCACCTGCCCGCCGCTTGGCGGCAGCACGCCGGCATGCCGCGCGGCGCGGCAGATCAGGCTGTCCGAGGTATAGGGGCCACTGCCCCAGACGCCGCCGGTCCGCGCCATCGCCTCGGCGCTGCAGGTGCAGTTCAGGTGGTCGCCCGCCCGCGCATAGGCGATCAGTGTGGCCGGGCAGGCCTGCACGCCGCGATCGACCACGAAGCGGAAGGTCTCCCGCACCTCTTCAACAGTCTCGGAGGTGACGCCATTTCGGGTGCTGCCACGCAGGCGCTGGATGAAGCCCTGCTCCCGGACAGTGACAACACCGCCTTGCGGGCCGATCACGCCGGCATGCAGTGCGGCGCGGCAGGTGTTGCTGTCATTCGAATAGGCATCCGTGCCGCCCACGATGTCGTCACTGGTGCCTCTGCCGGCCACGGCGCGCGCGCTGCACATGCAGCGATGCAACTCGCCGCGGCTGC
>JAPLOK010000491.1 GCA_026400775.1 Alphaproteobacteria bacterium
ATTGGCCAATATTGTTCGCCGCTCAATACCTCGTGACCCTTCGGGTCTCGATAGCGCCACCCGCAGTTTCCAAGCGCTGCGCATCAAGGTGAATGACGAGTTGGGGGAGATCGAACGCGGCTTGGACGCGGCCTTGCGACTGCTCGCCCCTGGCGGGCGGCTGGTGGTGGTCTCATTCCATTCGCTGGAGGACCGCATCGTCAAGCGCGTTATGCAGAATGCGGCTGGCCGCGCGCCGAGTGCCTCGCGCCATGCGCCGGCCGCGCTCACCGCCCGCGCCCAGCCCGCCGGCTTCCAGCTGCTGACCCCGCGCGCCGAACGCCCCAGCGATGCCGAATGCGGCGCCAACCCGCGTGCCCGCTCCGCGCGGTTGCGCGCAATTGCGCGTCTGGGGGTGGCATGATCACCACCGATTCAGCCCTCCGCAGGCCGCGGCCGCTCCGGCCATCGGGGGTGGGTGACACCACCGATTCAGCCCTCCGCAGGCCGCGGCCGCTCCGGCCATCGGGGGTGGTATGATCATCCGCCTGCCCACCATCATCACCGCCATCATCATGGCCGGCGCTGCCGGATATACGTTTGACGTCAAACGCGGCGTGATCGGCCTCGAGCGCGAATTGCGCGACATCCGCCGCGAGACCGAGGAGATCGAGGCCCGCACCCAAGGCCTGATGGCCGAATGGGCACGCCTGAATGATGTCGAGCGCCTGCGCAGCCTGGCCGATCGCCATCTGGCAGGCCTCGTGGCCATGCAGCCCGTGCAGCTGCAGCGCGTGGACGAAGCCGCCCGCCGCCTGCCCAACCCGCTCGCCTTCGCCGGCCCCGCCTCGCCCTTCCTGCCACGGCAGGAAACCCAGCTGGCCGAAGCGCCGGCCGTGCAGCCCGCCCAGCCCGAAGCGCGCCCCGCACCGCGCGCCCTGGCCCAGGCGCCGCGCTCGGCTGCGCCCACGGTGGTGGCGGCCGCGACGCCCGCGGCACCGCCGCCCGTCGCGGCCCCGGCACAGCCCGCCCCGGCACAGCCCGCCGCCACCGCCGCGCCCGCGCCACGCCGCACCGCGCCTGTGCTGCCGGAAGCCGCGCCGCCGCCGGTCGCGGCCCCTGCGCAGTTCGCCGCAACGCCCGCGCCAGCCCCGCGCCGCGCCCAGCCGGAGGCCGCCCGCCCCGAAGCCCCTCGCAACGAGGTCGCGCGCGCCGAACCCGCCCGGCCCAGCCTGCCGCCGGTTGCCGCTCCTCCGGTGCGGGATGGCGCCGCGCTGCCGCCGGTTGCGGCGGCCAACACGCCCATCCGCCCCGCCATGCATGTGCGCCCCGTGGAAACCGGCAGCCTGCTCGGCGGCCATTCCGCAACCCTGGCGCCACCCGTGCCGTTGCCCCGATGACCGAGGACGCGCCCGGCCCCGCGCCCCAGGCGCCCGATGCCGACGCCCTGCCGCTGGGCCGCGCCTATGGCCGGCCGATCGGCACGGAAATGGTGCGCAGCGCGCCCGCACCAGGCCCCAGCGTGGTCGGTCCCGCGCTGTCGCGCGGGCGGGTCATGATCGCGGCCGCGGGCTTCGGGCTGCTGTTCGGCGCGGTGGCGCTGAAGCTGGCGGATGCGACCATCCTCTCGCCCATGGTGCCGCGCACGCCCAGCGTGGCCGCCCGCACCGCCGCGCAGGACACCGCCGTCACCCGCGCCGAAGTCACCGATCGCAATGGCGAGGCGCTGGCCGTCTCGATCCGCGGCATCGCGCTCTTCGCGCAGCCCGAACACATCGAGAACCCGGTGCGCGTGGCGCACCAGTTGCACCAAATCCTGCCGCATCTTTCACTCGAATTCATCCATGAGCGGCTGAACTACAACCTGCCGGTCGTCTATCTCGACCGCTTCATCACCATGGAGCAGCAGGCGCAGATCAACGCGCTGGGCCATATCGGCCTGGGCTTTGAACCGGCCGAGCGCCGGCAATATCCGCGCGGCCGCGAAGCCGCGCATGTGATTGGCAGCGTGGGTGCGGATGACATCGCCCGCGGCGGCGTGGAACAGTACTTCGACGAGCGCCTGCGGCTGAACCGGCAAGGGCTGCGGCTCTCGCTCGACATCCGCATCCAGCGCGAAATGCGTGAGGCAGTGGAAGCCCAACGCGCGCATTTCAACGCCATCGGCGGTGCGGCGCTGATGATGGACATGCGCAGCGGCGAGATCCTGGGCATGGTCTCCAACCCGGACTTCTCGGCCGCCGACCTGTCCACCGCCACCGGACAGGCGCTGTTCAACCGCATCACCACCGGCGTCTACGAACCAGGCTCCACGCTGAAGCTGCTGACGGCGGCGATGGCGCTCGATTCCGGCGCTGTCACCACCGCCACGGGCTATGACGCATCGCGGCCCATCCAGCTGCCGCAGAACCGCATGATCCGGGATTTCCGCGGCCAGAACCGCTGGCTGACCGTGCCGGAAATCGTCACGCATTCCTCCAATATCGGTACCGCGCATATGGCCATGGCGCTGGGCCGCCGTCGCCATCAGGAATACCTGCAGCGCATGGGCATGCTGGAGCGCCCCACGCTGGAACTGCCTGGCATGGCACGCCCGCTCTACCCGCGCGGGCGCGACTGGTCGGATGTCTCGACCATGACGATCGGCTATGGCCACGGCATCGCGGTCACGCCCTTGCAGGTGCTGACAGCGGTCTCTGCCATCGCCAATGGCGGCGTGATGATCCGCCCCACTTTGGTCGCCCATGACCCCGCGACCCCGATGCCCGAGGGCACGCGTATCATCAGCGAACGCACCAGCGAGACGATGCGCCGCATCATGCGGCTCGCGGTCACGCATGGCTCGGGCTCGCGCGCCGATGCGCCGGGCTTCTTCGTCGGCGGCAAGACCGGCACGGCGCAGAAGCTGAACGAGCGCGGGCAATACATGGTGGGCCGCAGCGTCACCTCCTTCGTCGGCGTCTTCCCGATCCAGGAACCGCGCTACGCGCTGTATGTGATGCTGGATGAGCCGCGCGCACGCGCCGAGACGCAGGGCCACGCGACGGCGGGCTGGATCGCGGCCCCGCTGTATCGCCGCATCGTCGAGGGCACCGCGCCCATCCTGGGCCTGACGCCGGAGATCGAGCCGCGCGCCAGCGCCATCCAGGCGCGGCTCTCCATGCCGCTGAACGGGCACGGTCCCGCACCGCCCGCCCGCGTGGCACCCGGCGCGCCCGCCGCACAACCGCCCGCGCGCGGCCCCGCCGCCGTCAGCACGCCGCCGGCCGAGGCACCGAGCAGCGTCATCCGCCGCACCGAGACGACGGTGCCCGGGCCCCGCGTCTCCCTCGTGAGCCACCCGCCCACAACGCGGGAGATTGGCCGTGCGCCTCAATGAACTGAGCCCAGCCGCGCCGCCGGCCGAGCTGCTCGGCATCACCGCCGACAGCCGCGCCATCCGCCCGGGCATGATCTTCGCGGCCCTGCCCGGCGCGCGCGCCGATGGGCGGGATTTCATCGGCGCGGCAGTGGCCGCAGGCGCCATCGCGGTGCTGGCGCCCGAAGGCACGGCCTGGCCCGCGGATGTGCCCGCGCGGCCCATGATCCTGGCCAATGATGCCAGGCGCGAATTGGCGCTGATCGCAGCCCGGCTGGCCGCTGCGCAACCCGCCTGCGTGGTCGCGATCACCGGCACCAACGGCAAGACCAGCACCGCCGATTTCCTGCGCCAGATCTGGGGCG
>JAPLOK010000022.1 GCA_026400775.1 Alphaproteobacteria bacterium
CCAGCAGGTGGTAGAGCACGTCCGCACTCTCGCCGATCAGTGCTGTGCGGTTGCCCGCCACCGCCTCGATCACGCATTCCACCGCCTCTTCGCCCAGCTTCTGCGCGACCTTCGCGGTGCCACGCGCGAGCAGCCGCGCGGAGTGCGAATTGGTCACATCACCTGCCATGCGGCGCGCCTCGATCACCGTCCAGAGGCGTTCAAGCACGGCGGCATTGGCACTGGCCGGGCTTGGTTCGAAGGGCGGCAAGGGGATGGCCTTCGGGGCCTTCTTAGCCTTGCCATTGGCAGGCGCCATCTTCCACTTCTTGGCCTTGCGCTCGACCGGCGTGGCCAAGGCCTTGGCCTTATTCTTCCAGGGGATGGGCTTGCTCATGCGGGGATGCCCTCTGGCGGGCGCACAGGCCAACCGGCGGCGGCCAGCGCCGCCTTGGCCTCACTCATGCGGAAAATGCCGTCATGGAAGACGCTGGCGGCGAGCAGGCCGGTGGCACCCGCGGCAGCACCTTCAATGAAATGCTCAAGTGTCCCGACGCCGCCGCTGGCCACGATGGGCAGGCGTACGCGGGCGCGAATCTCGCGCAGCAACTCCAGGTCGAAGCCCTGCTTGGTGCCATCGCGATCCATGGAGGTGACAAGCAATTCGCCGGCCCCCAGGCCGGCCATGCGCACCGCCCATTGCACCGCGTCGATGCCGGTCTCCCGCCGGCCGCCATGGGTGAAGATCTGCCAACGCGAAGGCGCGGTGCGCTTGGCGTCGATCGCCACGGTGATGCACTGGCTGCCGAAGGCTTCAGCCGCGCGCGCCACGAATTCGGGCTCCGCCACGGCCGCGGAATTGATGCTGGCCTTGTCCGCGCCAGCCAGCAGCAGGCGGCGGATATCCTCCACGCTGCGCACGCCACCGCCGACGGTCAATGGAATGAACAGCCGGGCCGCGGTGCGCGAGACGACGTCATATATCGTGTCCCGGTTTTCATGCGTGGCGCCGATGTCCAGGAACGTCACCTCATCCGCGCCCTGTTCGCCATAGGCGGCGGCCTGCTCCACGGGGTCGCCGGCATCGCGCAGGTTCACGAAATTCACGCCCTTGACGACGCGGCCGTCCTTCACGTCCAGACAGGGGATGATGCGCAGCGTCAACACCGTGATCGACCTTCGAAAACCGGCTGTTTTCCGAGCTTCTTACGGATAACCGCAATGCGTGTTGAGGTTATCCGGCAGCGCCCTAATATCAGGTTGCGTTGCGCCGCGAATCGCCCCCCGTCAAGTGTGAAAGGTTGATGACAACCCGTCTGCAAGCCTTGCCCGACAGCCCGCCAGCGCCCGACACGGTGTTGCTGCGGCCGCGCGCGCTGATGCCCGAAGTGGCATGCCGCGTGCGCTGGCGGCGCTCGGCCCGCGCGCGGCGGTTGAGCCTGCGCATCTGCCCGCTGGAAGGCGCTGTGGTGGTCACGCTGCCGATGCGCGCGAGCGTGAAGGCCGGCATGGCGCTGCTGCATGAGAACGCGCATTGGGTCACCCAGCATTTGCGCGGCATCAAGCCCGCCGAGGCGCTGGCGCCGGGCGCCACGGTGCTGATCGGCGATGTGCCGCATACGATCATCCACGCCCCCGAACGCCGTGGCGTGGCGCTGGAAGATGGCCGCCTGGTGGTCTCGGGCGCCGTGGAATTCCTGCCCCGCCGCGTGCTGGATTTCCTGCGCCGCGAGGCCGGGCAGCGCTTGCTGGCAGCGAGCATCCCGCATGCCGAAGCACTCTGCGTGCGCCCGCGCGCGATCCGCGTGAAGGACACGCGCAGCCGTTGGGGCAGCTGTGCGCCGGATGGCACGCTGGCCTTCTCCTGGCGGCTGGTGATGGCGCCCGGTTGGGTGCTGGACTACGTCGTCGCGCATGAGGTGGCGCATCTGCGGGAGTTGAACCATTCGCCGCGTTTCTGGGCGCTGGTGGAACAGCTCACGCCGCATCACGACGCTGCCAATGCCTGGCTGAAACGCGAAGGCCCGCGGCTGCTGCGCGTGGGCGAGGGCTGACCCGCGACGTCCCAGGATGCAGCTCTTTTCGGCGCTGCCGCCGCGACCCATCCCGCTCTATTCGACGCGCAGCGCGGTCTCGCGCACCAGCTCGCGCACCACGCGCGCGTCGCGCGCAACCGTGGCGGCGAAGGCGGCCGGCGGCCCGCCCACCGGTTCATTGCCCGATGCCGAGAGACGCTCGCGCCGTATTGCGTCAGCCAGCGCCGCATCGACGGCAGCCGCGATGCGCTCCTGCATCGTGACCGGCGTGGCGGCGGGGGCGAAGATGCCGTTCCAACTGGTCAGGTCGTAGCCGGGGAAGCCGCTGGCGGCGATGGTGGGCAGGTTCGCCATGGTGCCCATGGGCCGCGCGCTGGTCAGCGCGATGCCATGGGCGCGGTTGTCCAGCGTCAGCGGGCGCAGGGAATTGGCGGTGCTGATGGCGCTGTCCAGATTGCCCGCCGCCACATCGCGCGCCGCATCCTGCCCGCCGCGATAGGGGACATGCTCCAGCCGTACGCCCGCCCGATGCGCCAGCAGCGCGCCGGCCAGATGCCCGATGGAACCCACGCCCGGCGAGCCGAAGGTGACCGAACCTGCACGCGCCGCGGCCAGGTATCCGGCCAGGTCACGGGCCGGGAAATTCGCGCGGACCACCAGCACATAGGGCAGCGCCACCAGTTGCGACACGGCCGCGAAGGCGCGCTGATAGTCGAAGGGCAGGCCGCGCTGGATCAGGGGCTGCACGACGAAGCCGAAACTGTCCACCAGCAGCGTCATGCCATCGGCCGTGGCTGCGGCCACCGCGCCCGCGCCGACCGCGCCGCCCGCGCCGGGGCGGTTCTCGACCACGATATTGATACCCAGCGCCTCGGCCATGCCCGGGGCGATCAGGCGCGCCACCGTGTCCGACTGCCCGCCGGGCGAGAAGGGCACGATGATACGGATCGGCCGGCCCTGCGCTAGCGCCGGCGTTGCCAGCAGGGCCAGCGCGGCGCGGCGCTTCATTCGGCGAATTCCGGCGCTTCCTGCATCAGGATGCGCTTGATGCTTTGCAGATGCAGACGGGCGGATTCGCGGTCGCCCTCTCGCATCTGGTCATAGGTCTTCTGGGCCAGCGCCGGCGACACAGGCTTCAGCGGGCGGCCGGTCGCATGCGCCATCCATTGCGCCTGGGCCGCGCGTTCCAGGTAGTAGAGATCATCCCAGGCCTCGGCGATGGTCGCACCGATCACCATCACGCCGTGGTTCTTCATGAACACCACATCCGCCTCGCCCATGGAGGCCGCGATGCGGTCGCCCTCGGCATTGTCCAGCGCCAGGCCGTTGTAGTTCTCGTCGATGGTGGTGCGCCCATAGAATTTCAGCGCCGACTGCCCGGCCCAGACCATGGGTGGGCCTTCCAGCATGGCCAGCGCGGTCGCGTGCGGCATATGCGTGTGGAAGGCGGCGCGCGCGCGGGGATTCTTCAGGTGCAGCCGCGCATGGATGTAGAAGGCGGTCGCCTCCGGCACGCCATCGCCGGCCAGCACGCGGCCCTCGAGGTCGGTGATCAACAGGCGTGAGGCCGTCACCTCGCTGAAGGCCCAGCCGTACGGGTTCACCAGCATCAGGTCATCGCGCCCCGGCACGACCGCCGAGAAATGGTTGCAGATCCCCTCATGCATGCCGAGCTTCGCGGCCATGCGGAAGCAGGCGGCAAGGTCGATCCGCGCCTGGCGGATTTCGGGCGTGTCCAGCGATGTGTTGCGGGGTGCTGCGGGAGCGTTCAGTGCGTGTGCCATGCAGTATTGGTTGCAGGGGTGCGCGCGCAGGGCAAGACTTGTCGCATGTTCGCACGCCGCGCCCTGCCCTTCCTGGCCCTGCCTGCCGCAGCGCAAACCGCGCCACTGCTGGTACTGGGTACGGGTGCGACCGAGATCCCCATCGACGCCATCGCGCATGCCTTCGCAGGCCCGGTGCGCACGGCCACCGGCAATGGCGGGCAGGTCGCCGCGCGCATCCGTGGCGGAGAAGCCGCCGATGTGGTGCTGAACGCGGGCGCAGCGCTGGATACGCTGATCCGCGATGGGCTGCTGCGCGCCGAAACGCGCCGCGAACTGGGGCACATGGTGCTGGGGCTTGCGGTGCGTGCCGGCTCGCCCCTGCCCGCACTCCCCGACGAAGCCGCGCTGGCGGCGGTGCTGCGTGCGGCGCCCAGCATAGCGATGTCCGACGGCGCGGCGGGTGCGACCAGCGGCCGGCATGTGCTGGCCTTGCTGGACCGCCTGGGGATCACCGAACCACGCCGCATGCCCTATCCGCGCGGGCTGCTGGCGGTGCAGGCGGTGGCGCGCGGAAAGGCCGCGCTGGTCATCACCCAGGCCAGCGAAATCCTGGCCGAACCGGGCGCGACCTTGGCCGCCGAACTGCCCGAGAGCGCGCAGCTGGTGACAGCCTATGTCGGCGCGGTTGCGGCGCGCGCGGCGCAGCCGGAACGGGCGGCGGCCTTCCTGGAATTCGCGGCCGGACCGCAGGGGGCAGCGGTGTTCCGGCGCGCCGGTTTCCGCGCTTAGTTCCTGTTGCGCTCGGCTTGGCCGAATGCAGGCTGTCGCCTGAGCGCCTCGCAGGCGCGTTTGCGCGCAGCGATATGTGCCGCCCGCGCCGCGTCATAGCCCATGGCGCGCGCGTCTGGCGTGGCGGCCGCCCAGTCCTCGGCGCTGGCGAGCAATTCGCGCAGCAGCAGGGCATCCGGCCAGGCGGCGGCACCGGGCAGCTGCAAGGGTGCTGCCAGCAGCACTGCCTGCGCCACCGCGATTTCCACCAGCGCGTCGCGCAGCGTGCGCCCGCCCAGCAACGGCAGCACGACATAGGGGCCGGCGGGCACATCCATGGCGCAAAGCGCGAGGCCGAGATCAGCCGGCGTGGCCGGCGCAAGTCCCTGGGCGCGGGCATGGTCCTGCCAACCGCCCTGGCCGCGGCGGATGTTCAACCCCACGCGGCGCAGCGCATGCCACGCATCATCGGCGCGGCCCACCAGCGCCAGCGCGCCGGCCTGCATAGGCTCGCGCGCCCAGGTGGCGGCGAGGTTGCGCGCGCCCTCACGCCATTCCGGCGGCAGGCGTTCCAGCGAGGCCGTGAGCCGCGCGCCGGGCGGCGTGACGCGCTGGTTGAAGCCGTGCACCCAACGGTTCGCTGCATCCAGCCAGGCGGGTTCGGCGGCCTGGGCGGGGGCTGCCAGCAGCAGCAGCGCGAGCAGCCAGCGCTTCATTCGGGGCGCACGCCGGCCGCGCGCATCACTTCCGCGCTGCGGGCCATGTCGGTGCGGATGAAGGCGATCACCTGCTCGGGCGTCTGCAATTGCGGCATGGGGAAGACCGATTGTTCCAGCAACCGCGCCGAGGTCGCGCGCATCGCCTGGTGGAAGGCGGCGTTCAGCGCGGCCACGGCCGCCGCCGGCGTGCGCGCGGGGGCGACGGCAACCACCCAGGCATCAACTGCGAAAGCGGGCAGCCCGGCCTCGGTGGCGCTGGGCGTGTCGGGCAGGGAGGGGATGCGCTCGGCGCCGGCCACGGCGAGAGCGCGCACGCTGTTGCCCCGGATATGGCCCAGTGCGGAGGCCACGGGGTCGACCGTGTAGATAGCCTCGCCGGTGATGACCGCCTGCATGGCAGGCCCGCCGCCGCGGTAA
>JAPLOK010000170.1 GCA_026400775.1 Alphaproteobacteria bacterium
CTGCGCATGCTGAATTCGCGCGCGACGAGCGCGGCGCCGGCCGCGCCCAGGCGCTGGCGCAGCGCGCCATCGGCCAGCAGCGGCAGCACGGCGGCCAGGTATTGCTCGGCGTCATCGAACAGGAAGCCGGTTTCGCCCGGCAGCACGAAGCCGTCATTCACGCCGGGCAGGCGGCGCGCGACCACTGGCAGGTGATGCCCCATTGCCTCGGGCACGACGGTCCCGAACCCCTCCAGGCGCGAGGCGAAGACCAGGATGTCGGCGGCGGCGAACCAGGGGTGCGGGTCGAGCTGTTCGCCGACGAAATGCACGGCGTGGGTCATGCCAGTTTGCGCGACGGCGGCGTGCAGCGCGGCCACATAGGCGGCCTCCAGCGGCGGGCCCACCAGCAGCAGGTGCACGCGCGGATGCCGCGCGGCGATGGCGGGCAACGCGTCGATCAACAGGCGCGGATCCTTGCGTGCACAGAGGCCGCCGACGAAGAGCAGCACCGGGTCCGTCGCGCCGATGCCCAGGCGCGCGCGCAGTGCCGCGCGGCCACCGGGCGCATCGGGCGGCACGGTCACGCCGCAGGCCAGCAAATGGCAATCGGCGGGGCGCGCGGCGAGGCTGAGGTTCTCCGCATGCAGCCGCGGGCTGATGCCGATATACGCGTTGAACAGCCCGAACAAACGCGCCGCCAGGGCGCGCAAAGCGGGGCGGTAATGGCCGACCAGCACCGGCAGGCTGTCATCGAGCGTGGCCGAGAGAACGAGCCGCCGGCCAGCCAGCCGCGTCATCAGATAGGTCAGGAAATACCAATCCGCATGAGTGCGGAAATGCACCACATCATAGCGGTGCAGGTGCCGCGCGAACCACCAGCACAGCCGCCATTCGCGCCGCATGGTGGAGAGCGGGCGAGGGCTGAGATACACCACGCGGCGCAGCGTTGAGCAGCAGGCTTCGGCGCTGCGCGGGCGCGACGTGTGGGTGACCAGCAACTCGTGTTCCACGCCGCCGGCCAGTTCCTGCATCACCGCGCTGCTGCGTTCGAGGAAGACGCCCTCGCCGGTGAAATCCGGGCGGTAGAATTTCAGAACATGCAGCACGCGTCGGGGTGCGGTCATGGCGCGCGCGCCGAATTCGCTGCGCCTGGCGCGGATTCTGGCGCAGGATCGCAAACGTGGAGATACGACAGGACAGTTTCGACGGACACCGAGCGCTCGGCGCCGAGTGGCGCAGTTTGGAAGCGCAGTGCCCGCGCGCCGGGTTTTTCCAGAGCTGGAGCTGGGTGGGCTGCCTGGCGGAGGAACGCTATCCAAGGCCGGTCGTGCTGCGCGCGATGGAGGCTGGGCGCACCATTGGGCTTGCACTGTTCAACAACCAAAGCGGCAGCCTGTGCCTCGCCGGCCATGGCACGGCAGCGCTGGATGCACCCTTCATCGAGCACAACGCGCCGCTCACCCAGGAGCCGGCCGTGGCGGCGGCTTTGCTGCGAGCAGCCTGGAATCTGCCCGGCATGCGGCGGCTGCGGCTGGATGGCGTGGCGCCCGCGCTGGCCGCAGCGGCTGGCGGCACGGCGCTGCGCGTTCAGCAACGCGTTGCGCCCTGTGTTGATCTCGTCGCGCTGCGCGCAGCGGGGCAGGATTATCTGGCCAGCCGCAGCGCCAATACCCGCCAGCAGATCCGTCGTTCGGACCGCTTCTATGGCGGGCCAGTGCTGACCGCCGCGCGCGACACCGACGAGGCACTGGAATGGTTCGACGTGCTGGTATCGCAGCACAATGCCAGCTGGCAGGCGCGCGGCCAGCCCGGCGCCTTCGCGACCGACTTCATGCGCCGCTTCCACCATGCGCTGATCACCGAAGCCGCGCCGCGCGGCGAGGTGGAGTTGCTGCGCATCAGCGCCGGCGGCAGCGCCATCGGCCACCTTTACAATTTCCGGCACCGTGGCCGGGTCAGCGCCTATCAGAGCGGCTTCGCGATGCAGGGCGCGGGCAACCAGGGCAAGCCCGGCCTGTCCAGCCATGCGCTCGCGATCGGGCGTGCGCTGGCGGCCGGTGATGCGGTGTATGATTTTCTCGGCGGTGCCGATCGCTACAAGCGCAGCCTGGCCGATGACAGCGCGGTGCTGGTCTGGACGGAACTGGTGCGGCCATGGTCGCTGGCCGGCATCGCCGCGCGCATCCTGCGCTGAGCGCATCATGGCGTGGCCTCCCACAGCAGGCGCGGCATCAGGTCGGCGTGCGGCTTGGGCTTGCGCATGCGCATGAAGGCCAGCGCCGCGAAGGGGTCTCGCCACGGGCGCGGGCGGCGCGCGGCCGGCGCGGCATCGATCCAGAGCAGCGCATGCGCGTCCGCATCTTCGGGCAGCGCGGTGAAGCCGCCGGGGTAGAGCACCGCGCGCAGAGCCTGGCCCTGCAATCGGCCGCGCCCCTGCTGCACTAGGCGGCCGAAATGGCGCCACAGGTCATGCGGCCGCCAGGGCTGCCAGGCTGGCGCGTGAAAGGTGGCGGCGGGTTCGACGACTATGCGCTGCGGCTCCCAGCCGCCGCCAGCCGCATCCAGGTCGTGCAGCACCATGCTGCCGACCAGCCCGTCGCCGCGATACAGGCCCACCGGCAGGCGCAGGCCAAGGCCCGCGATGCGCTCCACGAAGCGGCCGCTGAGCGCGAAGAGCGAGCCATGCAGCCCAGGCTCGGCCAGCATCTGCCGACACAAGGCGGCTGCGCTGCGGCCAGTCCCGGGCACGGCAGCGGCGGCGCTGGCGATGGCGTTCTGCGCCAACGCGGCGTCCAGTCGGGCCAGCGCGTCGGGCGCCACGGCGGCATAGCCATCAACGAAGAAATAGGTGCTGGCGGCGGGGCGCAAGCGATGGATGAACTGGTTGAACGCTGTCGCGCAGGCTGCGCATGGCCTCGCGCGCCGTATCATCGGTGCTGCCGTTCAGCAGCACGGTCACATGCAGATGGTTTTGTGCGGCGGCCTGAGCCAGCGCGTGCAGACAGGCGCCGATGCGTCGCTGTTCATTGCGGGCGCAGACCAGCGCGGACCAGCGTGGCTTGGGTTCCGGCATGGCCATCTCAGCCGCCTCGCGCCGCGAGGCGATGGCGCCACAAGCCGAAGCGGCCCAGCATGCGCAGCATGTCGCTCTCCGCGCCCGCCGGCGCGCCAGCGCCGCGCCAAAGCAGCCACAGCGCGGCGGCATAGACGGCCATCCCCATCGGGATCGCGCCGGCCAGCAGGCGCGCGGCGCTGGCAGCATCCGGCGGGGGTGCCGCCCAGCCCAACCCCACCTGCCACAGCAGCAACGCCATTGCCGCCGCTGCCAGCACCGGCCGGGCGATGCAGCGCAACACCGCACTGCCGCGCAGCCGCAGCATGCGCAGCACGCAGCCCACCAGCGCCAGTTGCTCCAGCACCACCGCGATGCCGATCGCCAGCGCCGCACCGGTAATGCCCAAGGCTGGCACCAGCGCCAGCAGCAAAGCGATGCGCAGCGCCGCCGCCACCAGCGTCACGCCCAGTATCGCGCGCAGCGCGGCGCGCGCGTTGAGCAATGCGCCGCTGACATTACCCAGCAAGGTGAAGGTGCAGGCCAGACCCAGGATGGTGATGACGGGCGCGGCCTCCGCCCAGGCAGGGCCGAAGGCCAGTGCCACCAACGGCCCCGCCACCAGTGACGCACCGGTGCCCGCGGGCAGTGTCAGCAGTGCCATCAGTGCCATGATGCGCAGCCAGGCATCGCCGGCCGCCGCATCGCCGCCGCTGCGCAAGGTTGCGGCAAAACCCGGCATGCAGGCGCGGCAGATCGGGTCCACCATTTCGGTGGTCGGCAGCACCGCCACCTCCACCCCTACCGCATAGACACCGAGCGGCGCGGGACCGAGCAGGCGGCCCACCACCAAGCTGTCCGCGCGGTCCCGCACCACGGCCGCCAGGCTGATCAGCCAGGCCCAGACGGAGATGCCGACCAGTTCGCGCCAGGCCGAGAGCGACAGGCGCGGGCGATAGGGATGCAGCACATGGCTCATCGCCACGATGCCGGCGCGATTGGCCAGAATGCCCAGCACCAGCGCCCAATGGCTGTGCCAGCCCCAGGCGACGCCCAGGGTCACGCTGATGCCGAGCAGCCGCGGCAGCAATTGCAGCTGGAATTCCTTGTCGAAGGACAGATGCCTTCGGAAATCCGCGATGCCGATATTGGTGGCGCCCGACAGCGCGGCCGAAGCGGCGAGTGCCAGGAGCACATCATACAGCCGCGCATCTGCGAAGAATGCCGCCGCCGGCCCGGCCGCCAGCGTGATCAAGCCGGCCACCAGCGCGCAGCGCAGCAGGTTCATGGTGAAGGCGGTGTGGTAGAGCGCGGGCGTGGGGTCACGCGCGCGGACGATCTGGTCCTCGATGCCGATGGACAGGCACACATCCAGCGCCAAGGCGAAAGCCGCCGCCAATGCCACCAGGCCGAAATCCTCGGGCGAGAGCAGCCGCACCAGCACCAGCGTGCTGCCCAGGCCGAGAAGGCGCGTCAGCATCCGCCAGGCCAGCACCCAGCCCGCGGCATGGGCGGTGCGGGCGAGGATCGAGGTCATGACCGCTGCCCCGCCAGCGCCGGCAGCGCCACCTCGCGCTGCGCGAGGAAGCCCTGCATCACCAGCAGTTGCCACAGCAGCTGGCCATGGTCGAAGCGCGCGCTCATATGCTGGGCCAGCAGCGCGGTGATGCCCGCTGCGTCGAACAGGCCGCTATCGGCCATCGGGCCGCGCAGCAGCAGAGCATGCAGCGCCGGGCCATGCGCGCGCAGTGCTTCGCCGATGGGCGCGGCAAAGCCCTGCTTGGGCGCGGCCAGCACCTGAGCCGGCAATACGTCACGCAATGCGTCGCGCAGCCCGCCCTTGCCCTGCCCGCCCCGCAGCTTGAACGCTGCCGGCAACGCCATGCCCCATTCGACCAGCGTGTGGTCCAGCAGCGGCGGGCGAACCTCCAGCGAGGCGGCCATGCTGGCGCGATCGACCTTGGCCAGGATGTCGCCTGGCAGGTAGGTATGCAGGTCCGCGTATTGCGCGGCGAGCAGCGGTTCGTCGGGGTCGCATTCCTCCATCAGCGTGACGAAGCGCGCGGCGGGGTCGTGGCCGTCGAGTGCGGCGCGCAGGCCGGGGGCGAGCAAGGCGCGGCGCTGCGTATGCTCCACCTTGCACAGCATGGTGTAGTAGCCGCGCGCGCTGTCCAGGCTCAGTTCGGTCAGCGTGTGGCGCGCGCGCAGCCAGCGCGGCGCGCGGTCCATGCGCGGATAGGCGCGGGCGAGCGCGCCGATGACGGGGCGGCGAATACGCGCGGGCAGCAGGCCACGCACACCCTCGACCAGCGCATGCCAGCGGTGGCGGCGATAGCCCGCGAAGACCTCGTCGCCGCCATCGCCGGAGAGCGCAACGGTGACGCGCCGGCGCGCGAGGCGCGAGACGGCGAGCGTGGGCGCGGCCGAGACATCGCCGAACGGTTCGCCGAAGACCTGCGCGACCTCCAGCGCATCGGCCAGCGGTGCCGCGTGCAGCGCCTGCGCGTGGTGCCGCCCGCCGAGCGTGGCTGCAATGAGTGCCGCCATCGGGCGTTCATCCGCGCCGCCTTCGAAGCCGATGGTGAAGCTGTCCAGCCGCGGCGCGGCGCGAGCGGCGAAGCGCGCCACACCCGCGGAATCCACGCCGCCCGAGAGGAAGCAGCCCAGCGGGACATCGGCCATCAAGCGTAGCCTGACGGAGGCATCGAGCCGCGCCGCAAGCTCGCCCGGCGCATCGGCAGGTGCCGCGCTGATCGTGCGCGGCGGCGCCCACCAGCGAATGGGCGGCGGCAGCCCGATCGCATCGCGCGCCAGCACCAAGTGATGCCCCGGCGGCAGGCGCAGAATGGCCGCGTGCATGCTGCGCGGGTCGGGAACGTAACCCAGCGCCAGGTAGTCATCCAGGCCCGCGGGGTCGAGCCGGCGCGACAGCGCGGGTAGTGTCAGCAGCGCAGCGGGCTCGGAGGCGAAGGCAATGGTCCCGTCGGGCAGGCGCGCATAATGCAGAGGCTTCTCGCCCAGCCGGTCGCGCGCCAGGAGCAGGCGGCGCGCCCGCGGCTCCCACAGGGCGAAGGCGAACATGCCGTTCAGGCGGGCCAGCGCCGCTTCACCCCATTCCCGCCAGGCATGGAGGATGACTTCGGTGTCCGAGCGTGTGCGGAAGCGATGGCCCAGGCGTTCGAGTTCCACGCGAAGTGCTTCGTGGTTGTAGATCTCGCCATTGAAGGTCAGCACGGTGCCGTCAGGCCCGGCCATGGGTTGCGCGCCGCCCGCCAGATCCACGATCGCCAGCCTGCGATGGCCGAGTGCGAGGCCGGGTTCGAAATGCCTGCCCTCACCATCCGGGCCGCGATGGATGAGCGCCTGCATCATGCCGCGCAGCAGCCCCGCATCGGGCCGCATTGGCGAGACGGGATGAAACAGGCCTGCTATGCCGCACATGCGTGCTACCCTGTCCGACAGGTGCGCGCGCCCTGCCGGCATGGTGCGGCGGAACGGAGGATTCCTGGCTTGGCGATGAAGCCTGAAGACATGCCGGCCAGTCGCGTCGAGCGCCTCGCCAGGCCCGCCCGCCGCTGGCCCTGGCCTGCGGGCGCGGTGCTGGTGCTGGGAGTCTCGGCGCTGGCCTGGCTGCTGATCGCGATGCTCATCGGCTGGCTTCGGCGCTGAGGGCCATTGCCCGCGCGGGCGAGGCGGGGCGATGCACGCGCAGCCAGTCCAGCGTTTGCGCCAGGCCCTGGCGCAGGGTGACATGCGCGGTGACGCCCAGTACCTGCCGCGCACGCAGCGGCGAGCCCAGTGAGTCGCGGATTTCACCAAGCCGCGCGGGCAGGCGTTCGAATTGCGCCGTGGTGCCGCAGAGTTCGGCCACGGTCTGCGCCAATTCGACCACCGTCGTCGCGCGGCCGCTGCACACGTTGAACACCGGCGCGTCGGTCGAGACAATGTGCAACGCTGCCAGCAAGGCGGCCACCACATCGCCGACATGGATGAAGTCGCGCGTCTGCCCACCATCGCCATAGAGCCTGACCGGCAGGCCCTGACGCAGCCTGTCGCAGAAAATCGAGATGACGCCCGAATAGGGCGAAGCCGGGTCCTGCCGCGGGCCGAAGACGTTGAAGAAGCGCAGACCCGCCGTAGGCAGGCCGTGAACATGGCCTGCGACCTTGGCGTGCTGTTCGCACCCCAGCTTGTCGGCGCCGTAGGCCGACAGCGGCGCGGGGTGGGCGGCTTCCTCCAGCGGGCCGGGGGCCTGGCGGCCGTAGATCGCGGCGGAGGATGCATAGACCACCGGCACGCAGTTGGCGCGCGCGGCATCCATCAGCGCAATGGTGGCCGACAGGTTGGTGCGGTGCGTGCCCGGCCAATCCACGACACCGCGCTCGACCGAGGCAATGGCGGCCAAATGGAAACAGGCATCCATGCCCGCCAGCGCCTCGCGCAGGGCGAGCGGCTGGTTGATGTCGCCCAGAATGAGCCGGGCACCCGGGGCGAGATTGGCAGCTGCGCCGCTGGAGAGATCGTCGAGCACGCGGACCTGATCGCCCTGCGCGCGCAATGCCCGACAGAGGTGCGAGCCGATGAAACCACAGCCGCCAGTGACCAGTATTTTCGCCATGGCAAAGTCAATTCCCTGATGGTCAGCAATATAAACATAGATCGATTGCTATCATCCGCCCAGCAATAATTGACAAATTGCATTCTATTTCGTGCTTACAGCGATTTTGCGCACGCGATTACGCGCGGCTCAAGTCATTTTAATTCTACTATCGAATATTGTTATTGAATAACATGGCCGAATGCCTATCCTGGCCGTTGTTTCGCGGAAGGGCTGGACGGCGTGGATATCAGCGTGATCTGCCCGGTGTTGAACGCACCCTCGCGCCTGCTGCGCAGCGCCGCGGCCTCGGTCCTGGCGGCGTTGGATGCGGCGCGGATGCAAGGCGAGCTCATCATCATCGATGACGGCAGCACCGAGCCTGCAACGCTGCGCGCCATGGCCTGGCTCGCCGCGCGCGACGGGCGGGTGGTGCTGCGCCGGCCAGGGGCCAATGCCGGGCCTGCCAGCGCGCGCAACCAGGGCCTGGCCATCGCGCGTGGTGCTTGGCTGGGGTTTGTGGATGCCGATGACCTGTGGCTGCCGGACCGGCTTGTGGCGGCACGGATGCTGATGGTGAGCAGCGATGTCCAATGGATCGGTGGGCGGCACGTGTTGTTGCGGCCCGCGGGCAGCGAGGCAGCCCCCAGCCTCGCCGCCGCGATGGGTGGGGGCGGCGTCTTGTGCGGCGCCGCCCTCACCCGTTGCCTGCTGGCGAATTTCTGGATGCATCTGGGCGCCATGCTGGTGCGCCGTGATGTCGCGCGCCACGCTGGCGGTTTCGCGCCCGGCCTGTTCT
>JAPLOK010000366.1 GCA_026400775.1 Alphaproteobacteria bacterium
TCCCGGATCAGCTTGCGCCGCACCGCCGTGCCGAAGGCCTCGAAATCCTCCGCCACGATCATGAAGCTGCCGGGCCCGCCGATCACGAAGGACTGGAAATACTGGTCCAGCGGGATGGGCGGCGGCCGGCCGAAGGTGGGGCGGTCATTGATAATGGGCAGGCCGTTGATGACAATGCCCTCGGCCACCGCTTCATCGCGCGCGCGGTCGGCTGGCCTGCCGGAATTGTTCACCCCATCGCCCGAGACATCGATCACCCGCCGCGTACCCTCGAAGGGGCAATCGGCCAGCGTGCGGCGTGAGAAATCGATCGCCCCGGAGATGCTGGTCCAGGAGAGGGAGGCTCGCGGTGCTTCGGCCAGCGCATCGGCCCAGGCATGCGCCTCGCGGGCGGTGGCGATCCGTGTCCAGGGGATAACCAGGCGCTGGTATTCGAAGCCGGCCCATTCGACATAGGCGACCGCGATGGCGCCGATCATGCCGCGGCCGATCGCCTCGATCACGCGCGGGTCGGTGACACCGTTCCGATAGCCCTCGCGTTGCAGCCGCGCCTCGTCCTCATCGATGGAGCGCGAGACATCGACCGCGAGCACCAACTGCAGATCGACCGGTTCGGTGGCACGCGCGGTGGTGGCGAGTGCTGCGGAGGCAGCGAGCAGGGAACGGCGGCGCATGGGCGTGGCTCCGATAGGCACAATAGTGTGCGCCTTTGGGCCACAGGCCTGCAATCTCCATGTGAAGCCGACAATGGAGCGCCGCGATGAAAATGCTTCAGCATTCTGTGCAAGTTGCCAGACAGAGCCGTCCCCATGTAACTGACTGAGCTCGTATGGATAATGGTGTGACAAGACGGCGCTTGGCCGAGGGGACAAAATGCCGCGCTTTCATTTAGGTGGGCGAAATTGGCCAAGGCAGAGCCCTCGACACAACTCGGGGGCCTTGTCGCGAGGCTCGTTCCGAGCCGCGCCAGGCCAGCACTTTGAGGCAAAGGTTAGCGAGCGTCTGGCGCATATCGGTTGGGAGGTAAGTCTAACCCCAGGCTCGGGGGATGGCGGTGTCGATGTGTTTTGTCGATGCGGCAGTACTGTAATGGTCGTTCAATGCAAGGATTGGTCGAATCCGGTTGGAATCGCCGCCGTGCAAGAAATCTACACGGCACGAAGTTTGCGTGAGGCAAACCTTGCGGTAGTTGTCGCAGCAAATGGCTTTACGCGCGCTGCGCGCGATGCGGCGTCGAAGCTTGGTGTGATGCTAACAAGCTTCGATGAACTAATTCGCGGGTGCCAACTCGACCGCACGATTGAAGGAGAACGACTACGCGCGGCGGAGCGCGAACGTCGTGAGGCGGAACGGCTGGCTGCTGTAGATGTGGAGTGGCGCCGTCATGATATTAATTTGGTGGTATATAATAAAAAAATCGCATCCCGGCCCAGCGAAATCCAAATTCTTGTCGTGTGTGGCTTGCTGACGACCTTTGGCCTCTATTTGGTCGGGCAATCCTATCCAACACTTGCTGTTGTATTGTGGATGATCGGACTTACAGTTACGTTGATGTGGTTGGAGGCATCGGCTCCGGGGCTGCCACCGCCCCAGCCAAGCGTTCCCCGCCGCACAGCGCGACCAGAGAGCGAGACTACTAGCATTGTCGGTGAGCCTCTGACCCGCGAGAGCAACACCATACGATCCTGCTTCAGTTGCGGGCAGTCACTTCGTTTGCCAACCAATCGTAGCGGCCGCGTGAAGTGCCCCTCTTGTAAGCAAACGGCTTGGTACGAGACCTAACTGACTGCGCCAAAAATGCGCTGGACCTTTACCCGCGAGTCTCGCTTCAGCCGTAGACGTTTCATGCTGCGCTCAGCGCATGTCTGATCGCCTCGATGGCGGCGCCCAAGGCCGCGCCATCCGGCCCGCCCGCCTGCGCCATTTCCAAGCGGCCACCGCCGCCCTTGCCGCCGACGGCCGCAGCCGCCGCGCGCACCAGCGCCACGGCATCGGCCTGGCCTTTCGCGGCCTCGGCCAGGCCCACCACGATGCTGGCCTTGCCGCCCTCATTGCCCAGCACGGCCACCACATCGGCGGTGCCGCCGGCCAGGATGGCCTCGGCGATGCCCTTGAGGTCCTTGGCGGGTGTGTCACCAAGGTCACGCAGCGCCACCCGCAGGCCGCGGATCTCCTCCACCGCCGCCGCGGCACCACCGGTGGCGAGCTTCTTGCGCAGCTCGGCGATGTCGCGCTCCAGCTTGCGGCGATCCTCCAGCAGGGTCGCGATGCGCGCGGGCAGTTCGGCGGGGTTGGCCTTCAGCACGCCGGCCGCCTCGCGCAGCAGCCTGGATTCAGCTTCAATGGTAGCCATCGCGGCGGCACCGGTCACCGCCTCCACGCGGCGCACGCCGGCGGCAGCCGCGGTTTCCATCACGATGCGGAAGGTGCCGATATCGCCGGTGGCGCGCACATGGGTGCCGCCACACAGCTCCATGGAATAGGCGGCGTCGCCGTCGCGACCCATCGTGACCACGCGGACTTCCTCGCCGTATTTTTCGCCGAACAGCGCCATGGCGCCCTCGGCCACGGCGGCCTCCGGCGTCATCAGGCGCGTGACCACCGGCGCGTTCTCGCGGATGCGCGCGTTCACCTCGGCCTCGACCCAGGCGAGTTCCTCGGCCTCGATCGGCTTGTTGTGGCTGATGTCGAACCGGAGCCGATCCGGCGCGTTCAGGCTGCCCTTCTGCGCGACATGCGTGCCGAGCTTCCGGCGCAGCGCCTCATGCAGCAGGTGCGTCGCGGAATGATGCGCGCGGATGGTGCCGCGGCGGGCATGGTCCACCTCGGCGCGCACGGCGATACCAACACGCGCTTCGCCCGCTTCCACCACGCCCATATGCACGAACAGGCCAAGCTTCTTCTGCGTGTCCCGCACCACGATGCGCAGGCCATCGGCGGTGATGATGCCGGCATCGCCGACCTGGCCGCCACTTTCGGCATAGAAGGGCGTCTGGTTCAGCACCAACGCGACTTCGGCGCCGACCGGCGCGCTGTCCACCACCGCGCCGCCCGAGATCAGGGCGGTGATTTCGCCCTCCGCCGTTTCGGTGTCGTAGCCCAGGAATTCGCTGGCGCCCAAGCGTTCCTTGATGTCGAACCACAGCGTCTCGGTCGCGGCCTCCCCGCTGCCGGCCCAGGCGGCCCGCGCGCGGGCCTTCTGCTCGGCCATGGCGGCGTTGAAGCCGTCGATATCCACCGCACGGCCCTCGGTGCGCAACGCGTCCTGCGTCAGGTCCAGTGGGAAGCCATAGGTGTCATAGAGACGGAAAGCGATGTTGCCGGGCAGGGTCTGCCCCTCGCCCAGCCTGGCGGTTTCATCCGCCAGCATGCCCAGGCCGCGTTCCAGCAACCCGCGGAAGCGCTGTTCCTCCAGCCGCAGCGTCTCGGTGATCAGCGCACCAGCGCGGCCGAGTTCGGGATAGGCCACGCCCATCTGGCGTTCGAGTGCCGGGAAGAGGCGGTGCAGAAGCGGGTCGCGCGCGCCCATCATGTGCGCGTGGCGCATGGCGCGACGCAGGATGCGGCGCAGCACATAGCCGCGGCCCTCGTTGGACGGCATCACGCCATCGGCCATCAGGAAGGAGCCGGCGCGCAGATGGTCGGCCACCACGCGGTGGCTGGCGCGGAAGGCGCCGTCCGGTTCCTGGCTGGTTGCCGCAGCACTTTCCAGGATGATCGCGCGCAGCGTATCGGTATCGTAATTGTCGTGCTTGCCCTGCAGGATGGCGGCGAAGCGCTCCAAACCCATACCCGTATCGATGGAGGGGCGGGGCAGGGGGTTCTGGGTGCCGGCCGGTTCCTCCAGGAACTGCATGAAGACCAGGTTCCAGATCTCGATGAAGCGGTCGCCGTTTTCATCGGCGCTGCCCGGCGGGCCGCCCCAGATCTTGTCGCCGTGGTCGTAGAAGATTTCGGAGCACGGGCCGCAGGGGCCAGTCTCGCCCATGCGCCAGAAATTATCGGAGGTGGCGATGCGGATGATGCGGCTGTCCGGCAGGCCCGCGATCTTCTTCCAGTGGTTCGCCGCGTCGTCATCATTGTGGAAGACGGTGACCAGCAGGCGGTCCTTGTCCAGGCCGAAATCGCGCGTCAGCAGCGTCCAGGCATGCTCGATCGCCTGTTCCTTGAAGTAGTCGCCGAAGGAGAAATTGCCGAGCATCTCGAAGAAGGTGTGGTGGCGCGCGGTGTAGCCGACATTGTCCAGGTCATTGTGCTTGCCGCCGGCGCGGACGCATTTCTGCGCCGTTGTCGCGGTGGAATAGCCGCGCTTTTCCTGGCCGGTGAAGACGTTCTTGAACTGCACCATGCCGGAATTGGCGAACATCAGCGTGGGGTCATTGCGCGGCACCAGCGGCGATGATTCGACCACCGCATGCCCGTTGCGCGCGAAATAATTCAGGAATGTCGCGCGGATATCGTTGCTGCTGCTCATGCGCCTGTCATTCGATGTGGCAAAGCGGGTTGCGTAGCGCGCAAGGGCGCTTGCGTGAAGGGCATCGGCGAATGATCCGCAGAGGCGGCACGCCGGCGCGGTGAATCATCCGCCAAGCCCCAGCGCATGATCCGCAGAGGCGGCACGCCGGCACGGTGAATCATTCGCCCGACAACCCATTAGCCGCCTGTTCACCCATCACTGCCAGTCTTGCCGGGTTCGATAGGGCAACACAGAGTCCAATGGCGAAGGGCAAGAAGGGCGATGGCGGGACCATCGTCATCAAGCGCATCGAGGAAGCCGGGCACGGCCACCATGGTGGCGCGTGGAAGGTGGCTTATGCGGATTTCGTGACCGCGATGATGGCCTTCTTCCTGCTGATGTGGCTGCTGAACGCAACCACCGAACAGCAGCGCCGGGGCCTGGCGGACTTCTTCAACCCCTCCAACCCGATGTCGACCTCGACCTCCGGCGTGGGCCTGCCCTTCGGTGGGTCGACGCCGCACAGCCAGGGGCAGATGGCGAGCGATACCGGCGCGATCCGCGTGGAACGTGGCCGTCGGCCCACCAATCCCGATCAGGATGACGAGGAGTTCGAGGAGCAATCCCCGGCCACGCAACGCCGCCAAGGACCGGCCGGCGAAGTGGAAGACCCCCAGCGTACGGTCGCGCGCAGCGCTGATGGTCCGCCCGCGGGCGAGCATCGCCGCGCGGGCCA
>JAPLOK010000064.1 GCA_026400775.1 Alphaproteobacteria bacterium
CCTGGACAATGTGGTGCTGACCGCACACATGGCCGGCCCCACCCAGGACAGCAATATCGGTCGGCTGCGCAACGCCTTCGACAATGTTCAGCGGATGGAACGCGGCGAACAACCACTCTGGATCGCACCCGAACTGCTATGATCGACCCCACCACGGCCGGCTGGAAGCCCTTCCAGTGGCATAATGACGACTTCCCCGCACTCGTCGGTCCCTTCTGGTCCAGACGCGAAGGCGAAAGCTGGGCCTACGGACTGCTGGCAGCCGAGAAACACCGCAACATCCACGGCATCGTCCATGGCGGCATGCTGGCCATGTTCCTCGACCAGACACTGGGTATCGCCTGCTGGGAAGCCGCCGAACGCAACCCGCTCGTCACCATCCAACTCAACACACACTACATCTCCGCCGCCAAACCCGACGAATTCCTGGAAGCACGCGCCACCATCCTGCGCACCACACGCTCCCTCATCTTCGTCCGCGGCCAAATCACCGTCAGCGACCGTATCGTGGCCGCCGCTGACGGGGTGTGGAAACGATTGGGGGCTTGAGGGGCGCGGGTGGCCTTGGAGAAGGGCTTTGCCCCCCTCCAAACCTCCCCCCACCAGGGGTCAACGACCCCCTCGGTCGCCTTCGGCGCCCAAGCCGGTGTGGGTTATGGCAGGGTTTGGGGAGGGGGCTTCAAAAGCGGTACCATCGGGAAGGGTGCACGCTGCCCCCTCCCCAAACCCTGCCAAGACTCGCGGGATCCAAGGGCCTTTCGGCCCTTGGTGGGTGGGGGTCTGGGGGAGGTTAAAGCCCTTCCCCAGGACCACCCTTGCCACCCTCACACCCCCAACCGCATCACGCCCTGATCAATGTCCCCGCGCCGCCGTCGGTGAAGAGTTCGCGCAGCACGGCGTGTGGTGTGCGGCCGTCGAGGATGACGGCGCCTTTGACGCCTTTTTCGATGGCGTAGATGCAGGTTTCCACTTTCGGGATCATGCCGCCGGCGATCCAGCCTTCGGCGATGCCGGCCTTCACTTCGGCCTCGGTCATTTCCGGCACGAAGGTGCCAGTAGCGTCTTTCACGCCGGGCACGTCGGTCAGCAGCAGCATGCGTTCGGCGTTCAGTGCACCGGCGATGGCGCCAGCGACCGTATCGGCGTTGATGTTGTAGGTAACGCCATCCGCGCCCACGCCCACCGGCGCGATCACGGGCACAATTTCCGCGCCGATCAGCAGTTGCAGCACGCGGGTGTCCACCGCTTCGGGTTCGCCCACCAGGCCCAAATCGAGCACCTGTTCGATGTTCGAGCCGGGGTCTTTCACCGTGCGGGTGACGCGCCGCGCGCGGATCAGGTTGCCATCCTTGCCCGAGATGCCAACGGCGAGCGCACCGGCGCGCGTGATGGCCGAGGAGACCTGTTTGTTGACGGTGCCGGCGAGAACCATTTCCACCACTTCCACCATCTGCGCATCGGTCACGCGCAGGCCTTGCACGAAGGTGGATTGCACGTTCAGCCGCTTGAGCATGGAGTTGATCTGCGGCCCGCCGCCATGCACCACGACGGGGTTGATGCCGACCTGTTCCAGCAGTGCGATGTCGCGCCCGAAGGCGAGTGCGTTTTCTTCCTCGCCCATGGCGTGGCCGCCGTATTTCACCACCACGATCTGGTCGTCATAGCGCTTCAGATAGCGCAGGGCGCCGGAGAGGATCTCCATCTGCGCCTGCTTGTCGTCCGACATGCCGTATTCCCCAGGGACTATGCGCGGGGTTTGGCGGCAGGCCCTGCCATGGTCAAGGCTGGACGCGGGCGCGGCGCCGGGTCCAGGCTGCGCGAGAGGGAGAAGACCGATGTTCAAGCGCCAGTTTCTCGCGGCAGCACTGGCCGTGCCCGCCTTTGCACAGACCCGTTGGCCCGAGCGCCAGCCGCGGCTGATCGTGCCTTTCGCGCCCGGCAGTTCCACGGACCAGGTGGCGCGGCTGATCGCGGCCCGCCTGGGCGAGGAGCTGGGCATGGCCATGGTGGTCGAGAATCGCGTCG
>JAPLOK010000228.1 GCA_026400775.1 Alphaproteobacteria bacterium
GGTCGGGCGGCGCCGGGTTCACCTTGAACTGGATCCACATGGTGATGCCCATGATGATCGCCCAGGCCGGCATGTGCAGGAACAGCGGCGGCTCCCACGGGATCAGGCCGAACAGGTTGAACAGGTTCGTCGGGTCCAGCGCCGAGAGATCCTGGATCCAGCCGAAGAAGGGCGCGTGGCGCATCTCGATGGTGACGAACAGAACCTTGTAGAGGGCGAAGAAGACCGGGATCTGGATCAGGATGGGCAGGCAACCCGAGGCCGGGTTGATCTTGCTTTCCTTATACAAAACCATCATTTCGCGTTGCAGGGCGGCGGGGTCGTCCTTGTGACGCTCGCGCAGTTCCTGCATTTTCGGCGCCAGCACCTTCATGCCCGCCATGGATTTGTAGGCCTTGTTGGCCAGCGGGAAGAAGGCGATCTTCAGCAGCAGCGTGAAGATCAGGATCGCCACGCCAAAATTGCCGGTCAGGTGGAACAGCCAGTCCAGCGCGTAGAAGAAGGGCTTGGTGATCCAGTAGAACCAGCCGAAATCGATGCCCTTGTCGAAATCCAGGATGTTCAGCCGCGTGCGGTAGTCATCCAGCAGATGCACTTCCTTGGCGCCGGCGAAAAGGCGCGTGGCCAGTGTCGCGGTAGCGCCGGGTGCAACGGTCTGCGCGGCGTTGGGCGCCACATCGGCCTGCCAGCGATCCACCCCGGCATCGGCGATGTGGCGGAAGGTGTGGGTCAGGCGTGTCGTGGCATCTTGCGGCATCAGCGCGGTCAGCCAGTACTTGTCGGTGAAGCCGGCCCAGCCGGTGGCGTCCTGCTGCTGGAAGGCGGGGCCGCGGCGGTTGGTTGCTTCCTTCTTGCCGTCGTCATACGTCACTTCGGTCAGGCGTTCGTTCAGCACGCCGACATAGCCTTCATGCAGGATGAAGAAGCCGGCCACCTGCGGCGTGCGTTCGCGGCGCACACGCGCCCAGGGCAGCACCGCTGCGGGTTCGGCCGTGCGGTTGTGGATGCGCTGGTCGACGGTGAACATGTAGTTCGCGTCGAGCCCCATGATCATCTCGAACAACACGCCCTGGCCATTGTCCCAGGTGAAGGTCACGGGGCGGTTGGGCGCCAGCGGCCCGCCAGTGACGGTCCAGTCGGTGTTGTCGTCAGGGACGCGGGTGCGCTGGTCGGCGGCGGTCCAGCCCCATTGGGCGAAATAGCCGGCCTGGGTGCCGCGCGGGTTGAACAGGCGGACCAGCGGGCTGTCGGGACGGATGGTCTCCCGGTAGCTGGTCAGAGTCAGGTCATCCATCACCAGGCCGCGGGCGGAGATGGCGCCGGTGACGCGGGTGTTCTCGATCGCGATGCGCTGGGCTGGCGCGCCAGGCGTGGCGCTGACGGCGGTTTCACCCGGCGCCAGCGGACGCGGCGCTGGCGTGGCCGGCGTCGGCAGCGTTTCGACCTGCTGCGCAGCCGTCGGCGGACGCGGCGGCTGGTTGCTGCGGTTCCATACGTCGAAAATCAGCAGGATGCCGATGGAGAGGGCGATCGCCGCCAGCAGGCGCTTCTGGTCCATGGGGTCTTTTCGTTATGTCAGGTGCGGGGCGGCGGCACGGGATCGGGGCCGCCAGCGTTCCACGGGTTGCAGCGCAATATGCGCCAGGCGGTCAAGGCCGAACCATGGATCGGGCCGTGAATCTTCAGGGCATCGACGGCGTATTCAGAACAGCTCGGCCAATGGCGGCAATGCGCGCCGATGAAAGGGCGCAGCGTATACTGGTAGGTGCGCACGCCGCCGATCAGCACGCCGCTGGCCAGCCGGTTCAGCATGGCACGTCCAGGCGCGCCAAAGCGTCACGGAAGGCTTGGCGCAGGGTGGCGAAGGGGGCGATGGTGATGCCCTCACGCGCGACCATGACGATATCGAAGCCTTCGCGGTTCGCGCCGAATTCCAGGCGCGCAATCTCGCGCATCCGGCGCTTGGCGCGGTTGCGCACCACCGCATTGCCGAGCTTCTTGGTGGCAGTGAAGCCCATGCGCAATGGCGCATCCGGCTGGGCCAGGGCCTGCACCAGCAGCGCGCCGCGGGCTTGCTTGCGGCCACGCTGCGCCACCGCCAGGAATTCGGCGCGACGCTTCAGGCGCGGCGGGCAGGCCCCGCGCGACATGATCAGGCGGAGAGCTTCTTGCGGCCTTTGGCGCGGCGGTTGTTCAGCACATTGCGGCCACCGACGGTGGCCATGCGGGTGCGGAAACCATGGCGCCGCTTGCGGACCAGCTTCGAGGGTTGATAGGTGCGCTTCACGGCGACCACTCCTGGGCAGACAGACACGAAAACCGGGGCGCTTGATCGGCGCCCCGGCGAAGGGGGGCGTATAGGGAAGGGGTGGGGGCGGCGTCAAGGTGGGGTGCCCATGCGCGCCTGCGCAAGGCGGCGCCCGGGCGCCACGATGCAAACCTATCCGTTCGGATAGGTTTGCATCCCCTTCTGCGCGCTGGATGCTTGGGTTAGACTCCGTCATGTCCTGTCAATGCACCATGCAATGAAAATCTGTTCAGCAATGGCCGAGGCAGCCGATCCTGACAGCGCGATCGACAGCATCGCGGCCGGCCTCGACCTGGCACGGCGTGGCGCGCCCTGCTTCCTGGCGCTGCACTTTGCCGTGGGCACCGATGCCGCTGGGCTGCATGCCGCGGCGCGCGCACGCTTTGCGGGCGTTGCGCTGCATGGCGGCTCCTCCTGCCTGGGCGTGATGTCGGATCAGGGGCTGTTGATCGACAGCGGCTCTGGCGTCGGCGCATTGGCGATATGGGATGCCGCCGGCAGCTTCGGCACCGCCTCGGCCGAGTTGGGCGCGGATGCGCGTGCTGCCGCCGCGGCCGCGACTGAAGCCGCATTGGTGGCCGCCGGGCGGCCAGGCGAAGTGCCTGAGCTGGTCTGGCTGACCGTCGCGCCCGGGCGCGAGGAACAGGTGCTGGCCGGCATTGCCGATATCGTGGGCCATGGCGCGCTGGTGCTGGGCGGCAGCTCGGCCGATAATGACATCTCCGGCGCCTGGGCGCAGTTCGGCCCGCTGGCTGTGCATGCCGATGGCTTGGCTGTCTCCGTGCTGTTTCCGTCGCGCCCCGTGGCGGCGGCCTATCAGAGCGGCTATGCGCCGACCGGCGCTTCCGGTGTTGTCACCCGCGTGGAAGGGCGGCGGTTGTTCGAGATCGATGGCCGCCCCGCCGCAGAGGTATATCGCAGCTGGACCGACGAGGCATTGCCGCCCCCAGGGGCGGTGCCGCTTTCCATCCTGGGGCCGGCCACGCTCTGGCCGTTTGGCCGCATCATGCGCGACGTCTCGGGCGTGCCCTTTCATCTGCTGGCGCATCCGGCCGTGATGCAGCCCGACGGATCGATCGACCTCTTCGCCGATCTCGCCGAAGGCGACCGGCTTTGGCAGATGGCCGGCTCGGCCGACAGCCTGGTGGCGCGTGCCGGACGCGTGGCGGCCCAGGCCCACGACGAATTGCGCGACCCCATCGCCGGCGCCCTGGTTGTTTATTGCGGCGGCTGCATGCTGGCCGTGCGCGAGCGCATGGCCGAGGTCCGCGCGGGTGTGAATGCGGCGCTGGGCGGAGCGCCATGGCTTGGTGTCTTCACCTTCGGCGAGCAGGGCGCAGCGCTGGGCAGCCTGGCGGAGCATGGCAACCTGATGATCTCCTGCACCAGCTTCGCCGCGGCGCAACCCTCCTACACCAAGCCATCCTGGTAGCCGACGGCATCGTGTAGCATCCGCTAGCCATGCCGCGAGCCGATCATCCCACCGCCGTTGTAACGCCCGCCGATCTGTCGGCGAACAACCAGCGCCTGCTGCTGGAAAGCGAGGCTGTGCGCAGCGTGCTGGCCGAGCGAGAAACCCTCCGCCGGCGCGAGGCGGCGGCGCTGGCCGAGAGCAACACGCTCTTCGCCGCGCTGGAAGCCCTGAGCGGCGAGCGCGATGCCACGACCGCGCTGCAAGCGCTGCTGGCCTGCCTGAAGACCAGGCTCGCGATCGAACAGGCCTGCTACGCGCAGGCCGCCGAGCAGGGGGTGCGCGTGCTGGTCTCGGTCGAACCTGGCCAGGCCGGCCTGGTGCTGCCGATCCCGCCGCGGGTGCTCGAGCGGCCGCGGCGCATGGGCAGCATCGCGCCGCTGCTGCCGCGCGATGCGATGCCCGAGCAGTTCCCGGCGCTCGGCGCCACGCTCATCGCCCCAGTCGCCATTCCGGGCGAAGCGCCCGGCGCGCTGCTGCTGAGCAGTGCCGTGCCCGGACGCTTCTCCTCAGGCGATCTGCGCCTGATGGAGCGCATCGGACGCATGGCCGGCCAGTCGCTGACCGCGCTGCGCGAAGTGCGCCGCAACGCGCTGCTCGCCAGCCTGGTCGAGGGCCGGGGCACGCCCGCCGGCGGCGGCGTGCTGGACGCGCCCTTCGAGGCAGTCAACCGCGCCTTCTCACGCCTGACCGAAGCCCAGGGCCATATGGTGGCGATCCAGGATGCGCTGCTGAGCGCGCCGCTGGACCGCACCGATGCCGCCATCGAGGATGCGCTGGACCAGCTGGGCCGGCTGATGGAAGTTGATCGTGTCTATGTCGTGCGGCTTTCCGCCGATGGCGCGCTGGTCACGCGCACGCATGAATGGTGCGCGCCTGGCGTAGCATCGATGCGCGAGCATCAGCAGGCAGCCCCCGCGAGCGTGATCCAACCCTGGCGCGCAACGCTCAACAGCTTGGGCGAGGTGCAGATCCATGATGTCGCGGCCTTGCCCGACGCCGATGCCGGGAAGCTGTTGCTCGCCGGGCAGGGCGTGCGGTCATGGCTGGCGGTGGCATTGGTGCAGGACGGCGTGTGCCAAGGTCTGCTGGGCTTCGATGCGGTCCGCGGATTGCGCCATTTCCTGCCCGGCAAGGTGCAGCTGTTCCGCTCGGTGGCCAAGGTCATCGCCGCCATCCTGTCGCGCCGCGACGCGGAGGAAGCGGTGCTTCAGGCGCATCTGGCCACCAGTCGCGGGCGCGCGCGCTTGCTGGCGGTGCTGTCGGCCATGCCTGAGCTGATGCTCGAACTGGATGCGCAGGGTTGCTTCATGAGCTGCCACGCAGGCGCTACCTTGTTTCCCGCCCTGGTGGCGGAAGAGCGCCGCGGCGCGCCGCTGGAGACTTTGCTGCCCGCCGCCGGCGCCGAGGCCGTCCGCCGCATGCTGGCCGAGATGGCGCGGGGCGAGTTGGCAAAGGCACCGGCGCTCAAGCTCGATCTGGGCGGCGGTGAGCGCTGGTGGCGCATCTCGCTCACCACGATACCGGCTTCGGGTCATCTGCTGGTGCTGCGGGACATCTCCGATGCCAGGCGACAGACCAAGGAGATCGAACTGCTCTCCCAGATCGCGCGGCGCACGACGGATCTGGTGGTGGTGACCGACCCGCAGCGGCGCATCGAATGGGTCAATGCCGCCTTCGAGCGCACCACCGGCTGGCAGTTGGCCGATGTGCGGGGCCGCACACCGGCCAGTGTCCTGCAGAGCGAGGCGACCGACCGCGAGACCATCGCGCACATCCGCCAGGCGCTGGACACCGAGAGCGCCGTGCAGGCGGAATTGCTCAACAACACCCGCGATGGCCGGCAGTACTGGGTGCAGCTGCACATCCAGCCGCTGCGCGACGCGCAGGGCGTGCTGACCGGCTTCATGTCGGTGCAGAGTGACATCACCGAACGCCGCCGCCAGCAGGCGCTGCTGGTGAGCACCGCCAAGGCGGCGGCGGATGCGCGCGCCACGCTGGAAGCGGCCGTCGAAACCCTCCAGGACGGCTTCGTGCTGTTCGACGCGCAGGACCGCCTGGTGCTGTGCAATCGCCGCTTTCGCGAAATGTATGCGCTCTCGGGCGGGGCCATCGATGCTGGCATGAGCTTCGAGGAGGGGCTGCGCTTCGGCCTGGCGCGGGGCCAGTACCCCCAAGCGATGGGGCACGAGGAGGAGTGGCTCGCCGAGCGCCTGGCGCAGCATCGCTCGGCGGCCAGCGAGGTCGAGCAGCAGCTGGCCGATGGCCGCTGGGTGCGCATCTTCGAGAAGGCCACGCCCGATGGCGGGCGCGTGGGGCTGCGGGTGGACATCACCGCGCTCAAGCTGGCCGAACGCCGCGCGCTGGCCGACCGCTCGGCGGCGATGGAGGCAAGCCAGGACGGCATCGCCATCACCGATGCGCAAGGGCTGTTCGTCTACATCAACCGCGCGCATCTCGCGTTGTTCGGCCTGCACGAGGATGCCGAAGTGCTCGGCAAGCCCTGGTCCATGCTCTACTCGGAGGAAGGGGCGGCCTGGATGGTCGCCAATGCCATGCCCAAGCTATTCGCGGAGGGCCGCTGGTCGGGCGAGATCCTGGGCCGCGCGGTCGACGGCCGCGCGGTCGACCAGGATGTCTCGCTGACGCTGCAAACCAATGGCGGCATCCTCTTCATCACGCGCGACATCCGTGAGCGCAGGCGCGAGGCCGCCGAGCGCGAGAGACTGCGGGCCGAGTTGCAGCTGGCCCAGCGCCGTGAGGTCATCGGCCAGATGGCCGCGGGCCTCGCGCATGATTTCAACAACCTGCTCGCGGTCATTGCCGGCAGCGCCGAGCTGATCGCGGTCGATGCGCACGATGGCACGCCCGCTGCCAGTTCCGCCGCGCGCATCCGCATGGCATCCGACCAGGCCGCCGGCCTGGTCCGCCGGCTGCTGACGTTCGGCGCCCATGAGGGCAGCCGCACACTGCTGGACCTGCGCAAGCCGCTGCGCGAGGCGGCGGATCTGGTGCGCGCCAGCATGCGCGCGCCGGCGCATCTGGTGCTGGAACTGCCCGACGAACCCGTCGAGGCCAGCGCCGAGCCCACGGACCTGCTCCAGCTCGTGCTCAACCTCGGCATCAATGCGCGCGATGCGCTGGCGGGGGAGGCGGGCGAGGTGCGCATCACGCTCAGCCCGCCGGCGACGGTCGATGCTGGCCAGGCGGTGACGGTGGGCCGGCTGGAGCCGGGGCGGGCCTATGCCTGCCTCAGCGTCGCCGACAGTGGTGTCGGGATGCCTGCCACGGTGGCGGCCAATGTCTTCCGTCCCTATTTCTCGACCAAGGCCGACAATGGCACGGGGCTGGGTCTTGCCGTGGTCAGTTCCATCGTCACCGGCAATGGCGGGGCTGTCGTGCTGGACACGTCGCCGGGCCAGGGCAGCTGCTTCCGCGTCTATTGGCCAATCGACGGCGCGCCCGCCGCAACGCCGCCGGCTGCGGCCGCCCCGGGCGGGCGGCTGGACGGCCGTGCGGTGCTGGTGGTCGATGACGTACCGGACGTGCTGGCCATCACCGTGGGCTTCCTGGAGGCCGCGGGCGCGGAGGTCGCGCCCTCGACCGAGCCCGATGACGTGCTGCAGGCGCTACGCGACGACCCGACCGCCTGGGCGCTGCTGGTAACCGATTTCGACATGCCCGGCATGAACGGCGCCGAACTGGCGCGTGCGGCGCGGCAGATCGCACCGGGCCTGCCGGTGCTGCTGGTCACGGCGTTTACCGGCGCAGCCGATCGTGTCGCCTCTGACTTCGACGCGGTGCTGGCCAAGCCCGTCTCGCGCGAGGCACTGATCAGCGCAGCGGAAGCTGCCATACTGCGTGCTGCCGCCGGGGGGGCTGCATGCGACTGCTGATCGCCGATGACCATGATCTGCTGAGGGACACGCTGGAGCTGTGGTTCCAGCGCGAAAGCATCGAGGTCACACCGGCGCGCGACCTGGCCGGCGCGCTCGCCGCCATGGCAGCAGCCGAGCCATTCGACCTGGTGCTGCTGGATTACGGCATGCCGGGAATGGACGGGCTGGCTGGCCTGTCGCGGGCACTGACGGAAGCGAAGGGTGCGCGCGTGGCGCTGATCTCCGGCGTTGCCCCGCGTGAGGTGGCTGAGCAGGCGCTGGCCATCGGTGCCGCGGGCTTCCTGCCCAAGACCTTGCCGGCGCGTTCGCTGGTCAATGCGGTGCGCTTCATGGCGATGGGCGAGCAATACGCGCCGGTCGACTTCATGACAGCGCCGGCGGAGGTCGCGCCGCCCAATCCGTTGGCCGAAAAGCTCACGCCACGCGAATTGCAGGTGCTGCGCGAGCTTAGCGCGGGCAAGGCGAACAAGGAGATCGCCATCGCGCTGGGCATCCAGGAGCCCACGGTGAAGCTCCACATGAAGACGCTCTATCGCAAGATCGGCGCGCATAACCGAACCCAGGCCGCGCTGATCGCCAAGGAGAGCGGCCTGATGTGATGACCTACCCTTGTAGGATAGGTCCCCCGCCCGCCTGCGCCAGCGGCGCGTCCGGCCGCCATTGATGCAGGATTCGATACCGGCTGTTTCGGGGTGATCCATCACCTCGGCGGCTGGCGCCTTGCGCAACGGTTGCGCAGACCTGTCCGAACGGACAGCAAGGCTACCCCCAGGACAGGGCGATGGCGCCAACGCGGCCTTCCGCCTGCCTTTGCGCGCCATTCATATCCATGGGCGCGCAAGACTTTTCGGATCGACTCGGCGAGACATTGGGCAACGGCCGCCAAAAAGGATCAGACCGAAATGCTAGCATTTGTCAACCCCATAAATATCCGCCCATCGGGCATCGCCATGCCGCGCTGCGGCGTCAGCGTGGTAGCGCTGGGCCATGTCGGCGTGGTCTCGCGCGCATGCGCAACATGCTCCGCGTTCTTCCGCGATAAGGGCCGGGCATGATGAATCAGCTGCGGACTTGTCTCTCCGACCGGAGAATGCAGGAAGCCCTCGCCACGCTCTTCTACGAGGGTGCAGACTTGGTGTGTCACGATAACCCGCTGGAGCGCCAGCTGGGCCTTGCCATGCTGGCCCTGGCTCGGGAGTTCGACGCGGGCTTGGGCATGGTGAGACCATCGGCGTTCCGCGGCTGGGAAGAGGCGGCGCACGCCCTGCGGGAGCGGGAGGGGTAGCATTTGGCCGGCCGGCCTGGTGTGGTGATTGGCTGCTCCATCCCGCCCGGCTCGAGCATGGGGGTGATGGGCCCTGAGATCGAGGCGGCTTCAGGCCTGAGCGCCGGCCGCGACGACGCCAACAGCCGTTGACCCGCTTCTTCGCCACCAACCTGCTGGTCTAAGCGCAGCAGTATGGCCCGAAGGCCGACATCGCCCGCCGCCTGATGGCCGAAGGCGGAGCCATCAGCTCCCAGGGCGTCAACGAGTTCACCGCCAACCCCCGCCGCAAATTCAACCAGCCCTGGCCCGCGATCGAGGCCGGCATCCGCGACATCCTCGCCGTCATGGCTCCACCCCTGCCGGTCACGCTCGCCAGCAGCGACGGCGCCCGCAGCCTCGCCGCCGCGCACGACCTTTCCTTTGGTCACGCGCTGATCATTGCCGCCGCCCTCGAAGCCGGCTGCACCACGCTGCTGACCGAGGACATGCGGTCAGGCCGCCGCTTCGGCGCCCTGACCGTCACGAACCCCTTCGGGGCTTACGGCATCGCCACATCAATGCCCTGATAGAAGTAGTTCTGCGCCCGGATTTGGTCATCCGTCAGCCGCTGCCCTGCCGGGATCACCAGCGTGCCGTCGGCCCGCGTGATCGGCCCGTCAAACGGGTGCAGCGTGCCGGCCGCCAGCGCATCGCGAATGCGCGTCGCCTCGCTCACTTCTTCCGGCGTCATGTTGGTGAAGGCCGCCAGGCTGAACATGCCCGAACCCAGGCCGCCCCAGGTGTCGGCCGGGCGCCAGCTGCCGTCCAGCACCGCGCGGGCGCGCGACACATAATAGTCGCCCCAGCTGTTGATGCTGCTGGTCAGGTGCGCGCGCGGCGCGAAGCGCGTCATGTCGCTGGCCTGGCCGAAGCCGAAGACATTGCCGCGCTGTTCGGCCAGCTGCAGCGGTGCGGGGCTGTCGGTGTGCTGGCAGATCACGTCGCAGCCCTGGTCGATCAGCGCGCGCGCCGCATCGGCTTCACGGCCCGGATTGAACCAGGCGGAGATCCACACCACGCGCACGCGGATCGAGGGGTCGACCGACCAGGCGCCGCGCATGACGGTGTTGATCGCGTGGATCACCTCCGGCACCGGGAAGGACGCCACATAGCCGATCACCTTGCTGCGCGACTTGCGCGCGGCGATCACGCCCTGGACGTAGCGGCCTTCGTAGAAGCGCGCGTTGTAGATGGCGAGGTTGGCGGCCGTGGCGGTGCCCGTCGCACTCTCCCACATCACGTTGGGGTTGGCCGCGGCCACGCGCTGCGTCGGCGCGAAATAGGAAAAGCTGGTGGTGAAGATCAGGCGGCAGCCGGTGCGCACCAGCTGGGTGGCGACGCGGTCGAAATCGGGCGGTGCCACGGCTTCGACCTGCGTCGAGGTGACGCGGTTGCCGAGCACGGATTCCATCCGGCGGCGGCCGACATCATGCATGGTGGACCAGCCGAAATCGCCCACCGGGCCGATCAGGATGAAGCCGACATTCAGCGCCGATTGTGCGGCGGCCTGCTCGGCACCGATGGCGGTGCCGGCGAGTGCGGTGGCACCGGCGAGGGTTTGACGACGGGTGATGTTCATGGGGCTCTCCCTGGGTGAATGGGGTTGGTTACACGAATGTCACGCGCTTGATCAACGATCCGGCACGAAGGGGGTTCCAAGGCAGGCAGGCCCCGCCGCGCCCCCGCGCCGTGCGCGCATGATGACCACAAGCACGATGATGGTGAGCAGATAGGGCAAGGCGGCCATCACCTGCGAGGGCAAGAGAACACCCGCCGACTGCGCATGCAGCTGCAAAATGGTAAGGCCGCCGAAGAGATAGGCACCCACTGCCGCGCGCCAGGGCAACCACGACGCGAAAACCACGATGGCGAGTGCGATCCAGCCGCGGCCGCTGGTCATGCCCGAGGTCCAGAACGGCGTGTAGACCAGCGAGAGATAGGCACCCGCCAGGCCCGCGCAGCCGCCGCCGAACAGGATGGCCAGCAGCCGGATGCGCAACACGCGATAGCCCAGCGCATGGGCGGCGGCGTGGTTTTCTCCGCAGGCGCGCAGCACCAGGCCGGCGCGGGTGCGCGTCAGGAACCACCACACGCCGACGGTCAGCGCGACGGAGGCATACACGAAGGGGTCCTGGTGGAAGAGGATCTCCCCAATGAAGGGGATGTCGGACAGGTAGGGGATCTCGATCTTGCCGATGCCCTCGCGCTGCACGCCAACGAAGGGCGCACCGATGACGCCGGAGAGGCCCAAGCCCAGGATGGCCAGCGCCAGGCCAGCGGCAACCTGGTTGGCGGCAAGGCCCAACACCAAGGCAGCGAACACCAGCGACAACGCCATGCCGGCCAGGATGGCGACCAGCACGCCGAACCAGGAATTGCCGGTGGTGATGGCGGCCGCGATGCCGGCGGCGGCGCCGATGATCATCATGCCCTCGACGCCCAGGTTGAGGACGCCCGCACGTTCCACGATCAACTCGCCGATGGCGGCGATCAGCAGTGGGGTGGAGGCGGTGATCACGGTGAGGATGATGGCTTCCAACAGGGTCATGCGCGCGCCTCCCGCACCAGTCGGAGTCGGTAGAGAAGCAGGCTGTCGCAAGCCAGCACGAAGAACAGCAACAGGCCTTGCAGCACGCGGGTGGCATCGAGTGGCAACCGCAGCATGATCTGCGCGTTCTCGCCGCCGATGAAGGTGATGGCGATGAAGATGCCGGCGACCAGACACCCCACCGGATTCAACCGGCCCAGAAAGGCCACGATGATGGCGGTGAAGCCATAGCCCGGCGAAATGCCCGGTTGCAGCTGCTTCACCGTGCCGGCCGCTTCCAGCATGCCGGCAAGCCCCGCCAACGCGCCGGAAATGGCGAAGACCGTCAGCACCAGGCGCTTCTCAGAGAAGCCGGCGAAGCGCGCGGCCCGCGGTGCCTCGCCCACCAGACGGATTTCGAAGCCCTTCAGCGTGCGGCCCATGAGGATGGCGAAGGCGACGACCATGACCAGCATGATGGGCGTGCCGATGTTCAGCCGCCCGCCTTCCATCAGCAGCGGCAAAACGGCCTCAGGTTCGAAAATCACGGTCTGCGGCATGTTGAAGCCGCCAGGGTCGCGCCAGGGGCCGCGCACCAGGTAGTCCAGCAGGTATTCCGCCACATAGACCAGCATCAGGCTGGTCAGGATTTCATTGGCGCCGAAGCGCGTGCGCAGCGCCCCCGGGATCAGCGCCCAGCATGCGCCGGCGAGTGCGCCCAGCATCATCATGGCCGGCAGCAACCACGGCCCCTGCGTGCTGCCATGGGTGATGACGGCGAGCCAGCCGCCGGCCATCGCGCCGAGCAGAAACTGCCCCTCAGCGCCGATATTCCAGACATTGGCGCGGTAGCAGACAGCCAGGCCGAGTGCGATCAACACCAGCGGCGTCGCCTTCACCGCCACTTCCTGCAGGCCCCAGGAATCGCTGATCGGGTTGATGAAATACACATACAGCGCGCGCGCCGGGTCCTTGCCCAGCAGGGTGAACATGATGATGGCGGCGAGCACCGTGAGGCCGACTGCGATCAGCGGCGAGACAACCATCAGCCACAGCGGCGTCTCCGACCGCTTTTCCATCACCAACCTCATGCCCCCGCGCCCCCCATCAGCAGGCCGAGCGATTCACGGCTGGCTTGCGTCACCGGCACGGCGGGCGAAAGCCGCCCCACGAACATCACCGCGATGCGATCGGCGATTTCCAGCAATTCATCCAGATCCTGGCTGATGACCAGCACGGCGCTGCCCTGTTCCGCCAAATCCGCCAAGGCCTGGCGGATGATCGCGGCGGCACCCGCATCAACACCCCAGGTGGGTTGCGCAACCACGAGCAGGCCCGGCTTGCGCGCGATCTCGCGCCCCACGACGAATTTCTGCAGGTTGCCGCCTGACAGTGCCCGCGCCTCCGGATCGGCCGGGCCCTTGCGCACATCGAAGGCGCGCACCACCCCATCCACGAAGCTGCGCAACCGGCCGCGATCGACCATCCCCTGCGCCACAAACCCATTGGTCGCATGCCCTGACAGCAGCGCGTTATCCGTCAGCCGCAGGCGCGGCGCAGCGGCATGGCCGAGCCGCTCCTCCGGGACGAAGGCGGCGCCCTTGCGGCGGCGTTCATTGATGTCCGCCTGGCCCATCGCGACACCATCGATCGCCACCGCCACCGAAGGCGACAGCACCTCGCCGCTGATCGCGGCGAACAACTCATCCTGCCCATTGCCCGCGACACCGGCGATGCCCAGGATCTCCCCCTGCCGCAGAGCCAGGGACACATCGCGCAGCGCGATGCCATGCGCATCGGAGGCCGGCAGCGACAAGGCCGAGACCGCCAGCCGCACCGGCGTGTCGGCCAGCATGTGGTCATGCCGCAGCGCGGGCACATCGCCGCCCACCATAATGCGCGCCAGGGACGCCGCGGTCTCCTGGCGTGGGTCACACCGCTCCACCACACGGCCGCCGCGCAGGATGGTCGCGGCCTCGCAGATGCGCCGCACCTCTTCGAGCTTGTGCGAGATGTAAAGCACCGCACGCCCCTCGGCGCGGATGCGGGCCAGCGTCTCGAACAGCCCCTCGCATTCCTGCGGCGTCAGCACCGAAGTGGGTTCGTCCAGGATCAGCAAGCGCGGGTCCTGCATCAGGCAGCGCACGATCTCGACACGCTGCCTCTCGCCCACCGAAAGCCGCCACACCTCGCGCGCAGGTTCCAGCGGCAGGCCATAGGCGCGCGACACATCGCCCAGCCGCCCTGCGACATCCTTCGCCGTGCCGGCATCATCCAGCGACAGCGCCACATTCTCCGCCACCGTCAGCGCGTCGAACAAGGAAAAATGCTGAAACACCATGCCGATGCCCGCGCGCCGCGCAGCCCTGGGGCTTTCCGCGGCAAACGCCCTGCCCTGCCACAGCAACCGCCCCGCATCGGCGCGCAACAGGCCGTAGATAATCTTCACCAGCGTCGATTTGCCGGCGCCATTCTCGCCCAGCAGCGCGTGAATCTCGCCCGGCATGACACGTAGATCGACATGGTCATTCGCCACCAAGGCGCCGAAGCGCTTGGTGATTCCCTCGGCCAGCAGCAACGGTTGGGTCGGGTCCATGACGCGCCTGTAACCCGTTCCGCAGGCGTTGTCGCCAGGGGGTGGAAGCCTTGAAGCGATACCCCGCGCATGCTTCGCTCAATTCATAAGCAGGAGGAACGCATGCCCAAATTCCGCATCCTGACGCCCGCAGGCGCCAGCTTCACCACCGCCGGCGGCGGCTATGACTATGAGATGGAGGCGCTGGCCGGCATGGATGCCGAGATCATCGAGGCGCCCAACAATGCGGCAGGCTTCATCGCCGCCGCCCGCGATGCGGACGCGGTCTATGCCAAGGGCATGCCGTTTACCTCCGAGATCATCCGCGAATTGAAGAACTGCCGCATCATCGCGCTCGGCTCCGTGGGCGTGGACAGCGTGGATGTGAAGGCCGCCACCGAGGCGGGCATTCCGGTCACCAATGTGCCCGACACCTTCATCGACGAGGTGGCGGACCACGCGATGATGCTGCTGCTGGCAACCTTTCGCCGCTGTATGGAACAGGATCGCATGGTGCGCGAGGGCCGCTGGGGCGAAGGCCGCCCTGCATTGCTGAAGATCCCGCGCCTGATGGGCCAGACGCTGGGCTTCGTCAGCTTCGGCCGCGTGGCGCGCGCGGTGGCCCGCCGCGCCAAGCCCTTCGGCCTGAACCTGATCGCCTATGACCCCTTCCTGGACGAGACGGTGATGGTCGAGCATGGCGTGGTGCCAGCCACGCTGGATGAGGTGATGGCGAAATCCGATTTCGTCTCGATGCACGCCCCCGCTCGGCCCGAATGCCAGCATTTGCTGACCGAGCGGCATTTCAAGCTGATGAAGCCGTCGGCCATCTTCATCAATACCGGCCGTGGTCCCACGGTGGACGAGGCCGCGCTGATCAAGGCGCTGCAGGAGAAGTGGATCGCCTATGCCGGGCTCGATGTGCTGGAGGTGGAACCGCCCAGCCACAATAACCCGCTGCTGAGCATGGAGAACGTCATCCTCTCGCCGCACAATGCCTCGGCCAGCGGGCGTTTCGATGAGGCGCGCAAGCGCCGCGTCGGCGCCGAACTGGCCCTGTCCTATCAAGGCAAGTGGCCCATGTCCTGTGTGAACCCCGCGGTGCTGCAGAACACCAAGCTGCGCCGCTGGCAGCCGGTGGGCATGGGGCGCGGGCCGAACAGTTGAGATCGGGCCCGGGCAGGCAGGAACAGCCTGGCCGTTGAAAAGGCTGGGCATTACGCCCTGACGCGCACCACCGTGACCGAGCAAGGCGCATCCCGCGCCACCTCGGCCGAGACCGAACCCAGCACGCGGCGCGATACGCTGTCGCCGCGTGCGCCCAATACCAGGTGGTCCACCCGGTTCACCTCGGCGAACTCCACCAGCGCGGCGGCGGGGTCCACCGCCTCCAGCACGTGATGCGTCAGCCGTGCTTCGGGCAGTTGCAGCGGTGCCGCCCAATGGCGCAATTCGATCAACCGGCCGAGATGCTTGTTGCGCCCCTGCTCGTCCAGCGTGGTGTCGGGGCGGATCAGGTTGAGCTTCAGCACATTCAGGCAGGCCAGCCGCGCGCCAGGAAAGGCGCTCATCACATGCTGCACCGAACGGCGCAGTGCTGCCGAGAGATCATCGGTCAGCGAATCAAGGTCCAGCGCCATCGCCACGATCGGCGCATCCGCCGCCGCCTGGCCAGGCAGTTCACGCGTCAACACCGGCGCGTATTCCGGGTTGAAGCGCCGGCGCAGCCGCTGCCCCCAGGGATCGCGGGACAGTTTCCCCGCGCGCGCTGTCAGCGCCACCTGTTCGGGGTGCCGCAACGCGAGCGCCACCTGGGCCGCGCTCGGGTAGCGCCGCGCCGGCTCCACCTCCATGCAGCGCAGGATGATCTCCTGCAGCCAGGGCGGGGTCGTCTTCTCGCGCGCGCGGGGCGGCACCGGGTCCGACCAGATGCGCTGCTTCAGGGCCTTGAGCGATTGCGGGTCACCGAAGGGGCGGACATTGGTGGCGTAGAAATACAGCATCGCGCCAAGGGCGAAGATATCCGCCGCCGGATCGGCCCGAATACCCATCACCTGCTCGGGCGCCATGTAGGGCGCTGTGCCATAGGGCAGGCGGAATTCCTCGGCCATCAGGTCGGGCAGATGGGCGTGATGCGCCAGCCCAAAATCGACCAGCACGGCGCGCCCATCCGCCTTGGCGATAAGGATGTTTGAGGGCTTGATGTCCAGATGCACGCAGCCCTGGCGGTGCAGGCTGTCCAGCGCATCGGCGATGGCCGCACCCAGGCTCGCCACCTCCTCGGGCGGCAGCGGCAATTCGCGCAGCCGCGGCAGCAGGGAAGCCCCCTCGATGCGCTCCATCGCGATCCAGGGCACAGGCTCGTGGCCGGTGGCGATGAAGCGCGGCACATGCGGGCCCGACAGCCGCGCCAGGATCAGCTGCTCCATCTCGAAGCCCACGATCGCCGCGGGGTCCTCGCCCTCGGCCACCCGCGGCACCTTCACCAGCAGCGGGATGTCATGGTCGGGGTGGGAGGCTTCGTAGAGGATCGCCATGCCGCCGCTGTGTAGCCGCTCACCCACCCGGAAGCCGCCGATCTGCCCCCCCACATGCGGCATCTCAGCGCCCCTTCTCGAGCCGGCTGGCCAGCATCGCGGGCAGGCCGGCGGCGGTGATCTTGGCGGCAGCACCCGCCACGTCATAGGGCACGCGCATCCAGGTGCATTCCATCCGCACGGAATCCAGCAGCCCATAGCAGGCGGCCGGGTTGCCATCGCGCGGCTGTCCCGCCGCGCCCAACACCGCCTGCGCGCGGCGCAGCGGCGACAGCGGCACCGACACATTGGGCGTGGGCCGGTGCAGCGTCATCCGCCCTGTCGCGCTGATGCCGGCCAGCAGCGGCTGGTGCGTGTGGCCGCTGAAGACGAAGCGCGCATCGGTGCCATCCAGGCTGCGCGCGGCGCGCCGGGCATCGGTCACGTAGTGCCAAGCGGCGGGTTCGGCGGCATCGGCATGCACGAATAGGATCTCGCCCTCGCGCTGAACCATGGGCAGGGCGCGCAGAAAGGTGCGGGCGGGTTCATCCAGTTGCTTAGCGGTCCAGCGCACGGCCTCGGCCGCGGCCTCGGAAAAGCCGCGCGGGCCGGTCAGCGCGGCCTCGTCATGATTGCCCATCAGGCACAGCGCGCCGATCGCCTGCAGCCGCGCCAGCACCGCCAGCGGGTCGGCGCCGTAGCCCACCTGGTCGCCCAGGGCGATCCAGCGCCGCACGCCGCGCGCCATGCCATGCGCGAGGCAGGCCTCGAGTGCCTCGAGATTGGCGTGGATATCGGCGAGCAGGCCTATCAGCATGACGAGCGAGCATGGGCGCGTGGTGCCAGGCGCGGCAAGCCCGTCTTGCGCGCCGCGCGCGGCCTGCCAAGCTGCGCGCCTTTGCTGATCGAAGGAACCGCCATGAAATTGCTGCGCTACGGCCCCAAGGGCCAGGAAAAGCCCGGCCTGCTCGACGCCACAGGCACCATCCGCGACCTCTCGGGCGTGGTGCCGGACATCGCTGGTGATGTGCTCTCACCCAACGGCTTGCAGAAGCTTGCTGGGATTGATCCGGCAAGCCTGCCATCGGTGGCCGGTAATCCGCGGCTGGGCTGCCCGGTCTCGGGGTTTTCGCAGCTGATCTGCATTGGGCTGAACTATGCCGACCACGCGGCCGAGACAGGGGCCGCTATTCCCAAGGAACCCATCGTGTTCCTCAAGGCCAATGGCGCCATCAGCGGGCCGGATGATGATGTGATCGTGCCAAAGCATTCGAAGAAGCTCGACCATGAGGTGGAGCTGTGCATCATCATCGGCAGCCGCGCCCAATACGTGTCCGAGGAGCGCGCGCTGGACCATGTGGCGGGCTATGCCGTCGGCAATGACATCAGCGAGCGCGAATGGCAGACCGAGCGCGGCGGCGCCTGGGACAAGGGCAAGGGTGCCGACACCTTCGGCCCGGTGGGGCCGTGGCTGGTCACCGCCGACGAAGTGCCCGACCCGCAGGCGCTGGACATGTTCTGCGATGTGGACGGCGTGCGCGCGCAGACCGGCAACACGCGCACCATGATCTTCGGCGTGAAGACGCTGGTCAGCTACGTTTCGCACTTCATCACGCTGCATCCGGGCGACATCATCTTCACCGGCACGCCGCCGGGCGTGGGGCTGGGCCGCAAGCCGGATCCGGTGTTCCTCAAGGCCGGGCAGACGCTGCGGCTGGGCGTGCAGGGCCTGGGCGTGCAGACGCAGCGCCTGGTCGCGTGGAATGGCTGAACCCTGCCTTCTGGTGATGGATTTCCCCGCCCGGGCACCGGGCGGGGAGGAGCGGTTGGTGGCACTCGCGGAATCCATCGCGCGCGAGCCGGGGCTGATCTGGAAGATCTGGAC
>JAPLOK010000040.1 GCA_026400775.1 Alphaproteobacteria bacterium
GGTGCGACATCGGGCGCGATTCGCTCCTGCGCCGTGCCCACCAGCCGCGTCAGCGCGATGTCATCGGCGGTGAAATCACCGCCCTTGGTGCCGCCGGCCGCGGCCCATTCGCCGGCCAGCGCTTGCGCCAGCCGCACCTCCCGCACGCGCAGCACGGCGCCGCTGGGCAGCCGCACCGGCTTGCCGTCCAGCAGCACCGCCAGGCCATCATCCATCGGCGCCACGACCGCCAGATCCCAGAATCGCTTCATCGCACGCCAAGGCCCCGCAACAGGTTCTGCACCGGCGCCGGGTCCGCGGGCATCAGGCTCCGCGGCACCGGCCCGCTGCGCCCGCCACGTGCCACCGCCAGCGGCGGGCCGCAATCCGGGATGCCCTGCAGGCCCAGCGCTTGGTTCAGGCCGGGCACCAGCCCCGCCACGGTCCCCGCGGCGCCACCACCCAGCATGGCGCCGGTCTCAAGGCTCGGCGCCGCCAACGTGCCGCTGATTGGCACCGGCGCGCGGACGCGCACGCCCACGGCGCTGAGCGGCGGCAGCCGCAGATCGGTGTTCAGGCGCAGTTCCAGTGTTTCGTCCCGCAGATTGATCCGCCCGCCGCCCATCAGCCGGCCCAGGGAGGTATCGGCATAGAGCATGCGTGCCTGCGCGATGCCGGCTACAACATCGAAGCGCATGGCAAGGCACACCAGATTGATGCGCGGCGCCAAGCCCCCCAGGCCGGCGGGTATCGTGGCTTGCAGCGCGCGGCTGTCGAGCTGCCCGTTCAACACCGCAACCCCGGCATGCCCGACCAGGCTCGCGGCCCATGCACGCCAGGTGTCGCCTTGGCCGCGCAGATCCAGTTCCAGGTCGGCGGCGCCCGACAAGGGCGATTCGGGCAGCAGCTGGGCCAGGTTCAGCCCATCGCCGCGCAGCGCCAGCAGCAACTGCGTGCCGCGCTCGGCCTGCTGGGCGGCGGCGCGCAGTGTTACGCGGCCGGTGGGCAGAGTGACCTCCAGCAGGTCCAGCACCGCGCGGCGGTCCGCGACCACCGCGCGCGCCGCAAGTTCACGGTATTCCACGCCTTGATGTCGTAGTGTCCCGACCGCCAACTCCAGCTCCATCGGCCATGCCCAGACCGCCGAGAGGTCGATCGCTGCATCGGGGATCACCCTCTCGCTCCGCCGTGCGGGTGGCGTGGCCGCCGGAAGGGCGGGCGCAGCGGCGGCCAGCGGGGCAGCCACAGGGGCGGCCACAGGGGAGGGCGGTGGCTGGGGCAGCGCGTCGAGATCCACGGCCCCCAGGACCAACCTGCCGGACACGCCCTGGCGCGAGATGCTGAGCCTGCCCTCGGGCCCGGCCGCGCCCTCGGCCCGTATGGCCGTCAGCTCGATGCCATCGGCGAAAAAGCCGCCGCGTTCGTTGATCTGTGCGTGAACCCGCCCCAGCACCGGCGAATCCAAAGCCGCCTGAACCGCGATGCCGCGCCCGGCCTGCGGGTCAACCACCGTGCCGGCCACGCGCAGCTGGTGGCCAAGCAGCGTGCCCGTCAGGTCCAGCGGCACCGCGGCACCCTGCCGCCAGGGGCCCAGCGTGCCATCCAGGGTAAAGCGATCGGCCAGCCGCGTGCCGGCCAGCGAGACCCGCAAGGGCGCCTGCGCGGCATCGGATTCCAGTAGCATGTGCGACAGGACAATGCCTGGGACCAGCGCGAGCTCGCCCATCTCGAAGCGGATGGCTTGCTCGGCCGGCCAGTCGAAGCCGCTGCCGGCGATGCGCGCGCGGAAGGCGATGCTGGCCGGGATCGGGCCGCTGCCGCCGGTCAGCTGTGCGATGCGGTGCAGGGCGGCGGCATCGGCCTCGCCGGTGGCCTCCAGCGCATAGCCTTGCAGGCCGCGCGGGTTGCGCAGCGTGCCGTTCAGCGTCAGCTGCGCGCCCTGCATCTGGAACCGCGCCGAGATCGGCATAGGCCCGTCGGCGCCGCCCATGATGCGCGCGAGCGGCCCGCCACGGGCCTCGAAGCGCAGCATGGTGTCGGCCCAGCGCAACTCGCCCTCGCTGCGCATATCGCCGCTGCCGTTCACCGCCAGGCGCACCAGCTCAACCCCGCCATGCGGCGTGCCGGGCAGGTGGAGGCGCGCATCGCGCACCAGCAATTCACCGATCGCGACTACCGGGACTGGGCCGGTGGTGGAGCCGGCGCCGACCTCCCAATTGGGCCTGCCGTTCACCAGTTCCAGCAGCACATCGGGGCTGTCCAGCACCAAGCGCCGCACCGCGATGCGCCCGGCCAGCAATGCCGGCAGCGAGACCTGCATCTGCGCGCGCGGCGCCAGCACCATCGCGCCGCGCGACCCGCCCGGCAGGTTGCCCAGCGACACGTCGCGCAGCGTGATGCTGGGTGAGAGCCAGCCTTGCATCGCAAGCCCGCCGATCGTTACGCTGCGGCCGGATGCGCGCTCGGCCTCGGCGATGATGCGCGGGCGCCAGGCGTTGATGTCGAAGCTGGCGATGAAGGCTGCGATACCGGCCGCGCCCAACAGCAGCAAAGCTGCGCCCGCTATGGCAAGGCGCTTGATCATTTGCGCAGGCGTGCCTTGTGCGGCTTGGGTGAATCGAAGCCGAAATAGGCGAAGGTTTCCGCCATATGCGGCGGCAGCGCGGCTTCGGCTTCCAGCACGCCGCCCTCGGGGTGCGGGATGGCGATGGCGCGCGCATGCAGGTGCAGCGCGCCGGGCAGGCCGTCCATATGCGCGACATGGCCGCCATATTTGCCGTCACCCAGTATCGGCGTGTTCAGGGTGCTCGCAGTGTGCACGCGCAACTGGTGCGTGCGGCCTGTCAGCGGGTGCAGCTGCAACAGCGCGGCGCGGCGCTTCACGACTTCCAGGGTGGTGTACTCGGTCACGGCGGCCTGCCCGTCATCGGAAGGTACGGTGCGTTCACCGCGTGCGCTGCGCTCGCGCCCCAAGGGTTGCGAAATGCGGCCCGAAGCATGCAACGGCTCGCCCACCACCACGGCCCAATAGGTCTTGCGCGCGTCGCGGCTGCGGAAGGCGGCGGCAAGCGCGGCGGCGGCGGAAGCGCTACGTCCCAGCAGCAACACGCCCGATGTGTCCTTGTCCAGCCGATGCACCAGACGCGGGCGTTCCTCGGCGCCGAAGCGCAGCGCGTCGAGCATGCCGTCGAGGTGGCGCGTGATGCCCGGGCCGCCTTGCACCGCCAGGCCATGCGGCTTGTCCAGCACGATCACGCTGGCGTCGCGGTACAAGACCATCCCCAGCAGCATGGCTTCATCGGCCGGGCTGACATGCGCGCGCGGCCCGGGGGGCGGTGCGTCGGGCAGCGGCGGGATGCGCACTTCCTGGCCGGGTTCGAGGCGCGTGCTGCCCTCGGCGCGCTTGCCATCGACGCGCACCTGGCCTGTGCGCAGCATTTTTTGCAGCGCGCCCTGCGTGAGTGCGGGGTAATGGCGGCGGAACCAGCGGTCGAGGCGAACCCCGGCATCATCGGCGCCGACGGGAATGGTATGGACGGACATGCGCGCTGTATAGCGCGGTGCGAGGGCGGATGGCACGCTTGCGCGACGGCGGGGTGCCCGGCGCTGAAGCGCAGGCGGATGTGCTGAACCGCTTCACCCTGCGCGAGGGCCGCGTCGCCTGCTATGAAGTCTGCCACGCCACCGCCGCGCTCCGGGAACCGCTGGCCAACGATACGCTGAGGAACACGCCATGAGCATCACCCGCCGCGCCACGATCGGCGCCCTGCTGGCCACGCCGGCGCTGGCGCAATGGGCGCCCGCGCGCCCGGTCCGGCTGATCGCGCCCTACCCGCCGGGCGGCGGCGTGGACACCACATCGCGCCTGATCGCGGGGCCGATGGCGGCGCTGCTGGGCCAGCCGATCGTGGTGGAAAACCGCGCTGGCGCGGGCGGTTCGCTGGGCGCGGCGGAACTCGCGCGCAGCCCGGCCGATGGCCAGACCATCATGGTCGATGCCATGGCGCATACGGCGAATGCCGGGTTGATCCGCGGCCTGCCCTTCGACTACGCCACCGCCTTCACGCCCATCACGCAGCTGGCGGTGCTGCCGCAGATCCTGATCGTGCCGAACAGCCTGCCCGTGCGCAGCCTGGCCGAATTGATCGCGCATGCGCGGGCGCGGCCGGGGCTGCCCTATGGCTCCTCGGGCAATGCGACGGCGGCGCATCTGGCGGCGGCATTGCTGCTGAACCGCGCCGGCGTGCAGATGGAACACGTGCCCTATCGTGGCGGCACCGCGGCGCTGCCGGATTTGATCGCGGGCAATGTCAGCTTCCTGTTCGGCACTGTCTCCTCCTCGTTGCAGCTGGCGCGCGATGGGCGCGTGCGCGCGCTGGGTGTCTCCACCGCCACGCGGCTGGCGGCACTGCCGGATGTGCCGACCATCGCAGAACAGGGTTTCCCGGGATACGAGCTGAACGAATGGAACGGGCTCTATGCGCCCGCGGGCCTGCCCGCGCCGGTGCTGGCGCGGCTGCATGAGGCGGCGCTGGCGGCGCTGCGCGATCTGGCGGTGGTGGCGCGTTTCGATGCGCTTGGCGCGCTGCCGGTGGGCAATCCGCAGGCGGAATTCGCAGCTTATGTCGCGGCCCAGCGCGAGACTATGGCGCGGTTGGTGCGCGAAGCGCGGATCGAAGCGGGATAGCCTAGGGTCCAAACCCAGTCACGCCTCCCCTTGCGCCACCACGCGGCTGATGCCCCAGCGCACGCATTCCACATCCGGCTCCGCGGTCAGCACCACCTGCTGGCTGCGGCGCATCTCGGAGCCGAAATAGACGCTTTCCTCCAGCGCCACCGTCGCATCGCGCGCGCGCAGCTTCCAGCCATGGCCGGAGGGCAGGCGCATCAGCACCGCCTGGTCGTCCTCAACCAGGGACGCGGTGACGCCAGGATGCAGATGGAAACTCACGATCCAGGAGAGGCTCTCGGCCTCGCCACCGGGCAGTTCGATGCTGTCCTCGCCGCGCAGATCGTCGCCGCCTTCGGCCAGGTACAGCTTGCGTCGATGGATCGCCTGGAAGGGGCGGCGATAGCCGTCATGTGCCACTTCCAGCCAATGGGCGTGGTCCTGTTCCTGGCGGTCCACCTCGACGCGTTCGGGGCGGCGGCCGAGGCCCTCCTCGCGCAATTCGGCGCTGCTGGTA
>JAPLOK010000282.1 GCA_026400775.1 Alphaproteobacteria bacterium
CGCGCCCGGCATCCCAGATGCAGTCGCGCTCGAGAGCCGTCTCGACCAGCGAATAGCGCCAGCGATGCGTGGCTTCGGCGATGGGCGCGGGCGCGTCGAGCGCCTTGCGCAGGGCCGCGGCGATGATGTCGGGCGTGGCTTCGAGATTGGCGCGCGACCATTCGGGCGTGGCCTGCACCACCCAGGCTTCCATCGCATCGCGGCCGGGCTTGCTGTTGTTGCGCGCGGCCCAGCCGATCGGGCCGGCATCGGGGCGCAGCGCATCGGGCAGCGGCAGGGGCGCATCGAAGGCGGCCAGCCAGGTCCAGCAGGGGGCGTAGACGACGCGCGAAAGCATGGCCGCGAGTTCGGGTGCGACCGGCGCCAGAAGAGCGGCACTTTGCGGCGCCGGGGCGGTCAGCACGATGGTCTCGAAGGGGCCTTCGCCATCGACCCGCCAACCCGCGCCGTCGCGCCGCAGGTTGGCGACAGTGTGGCCGAGCGCGATGTCCAGGCCTTCGGCCATGGCGCGCGGCAAGGCGGACATGGAAGGCGTGGGAACGAAGCGGTCCTCGTCGGGCCAGGGGGCGGCGCCATAGGCCGCCAGCAGCGCCGCAAAGCCCGTGTCACGCGGGCGCAGATATTGCGCGCCATGGTCGATGCGCAAAGTGGTGCCGCGCGCATCAAGGCGCTTGGTCGCCAGCCTGCCGCCGGGGGCGCGGCCCTTGTCGAACAGGCGCACCGCATGGCCTGTTTCCATCAGCACCCGCGCGCAGGTGAGGCCCGCCAGGCCCGCGCCGATGATCGCGACCGTCACGGGTCGAGCACCGGTTCGCCCTGCACCGGCTGGCCGCCGGCGGCGATGAGCAAGGCGGTGATTGCGGCCGATGCCTGCGCCACGGCGTCACCATCCGTGCCCTTGGCGACCAGCGCCACGCCGCCGCGCACCGGCATAGGGCGGAAGTATGGGTAGCTGCCGATGTCGAGCTCCGGATGGTTCTTCTGCACGGCTTCCAGTGCTGCGGCGATCTGGCCTTCGAAAACGCCATCGGCATGCACGGTCGCGGAGACCACGGGCTTGCCGCGTTGCAGGCTGGGCGCCAGCGCGCGGAACATGGACTGCATGATGCGCGGTACGCCGGCCATCACATGCACATTGCCCATGGTGAAGCCGGGCGCGATGGTGGCTTCGTTCTCGATCAGGGATGCTTCGCGCGGCATGGTGGCCATGCGCTGGCGGGCGGCGTTGAAATCACCCGGCGGGGTTTGCGCGGCGTAAAAATCGGCCATGCGTTTCCAGGCGACCGGGTGCGGTTCCCAGGGCACGCCGAAGGCGCGGGCGATGCACTCGCTGGTGATGTCATCATGCGTCGGCCCGATGCCGCCTGTTGTGAAGACATGGGTGAAGCGCGCGCGGCATTCGTTGACCGTATCAACGATCACGCGCTCCACATCCGGGATCACGCGCACCTCACGGACAGGAATACCAAGGGCGCCGAGTTCGGTCGCGAGGAATTGCAGGTTCGCGTCGCGCGTGCGGCCCGACAGCACCTCATTGCCGATGATCAGGATGCAGGCGGTGGGGTTGTGGTCCATCACAGCATCTCCTGCATGATCGCGATCAGCGGTTCGTCGGCGGGCGGCATGGGGTATTCCTTCATGCGGGTAGGGCGCACCCAGGCGAGTTCCTGGCCCTCCCGCCCGCGCAGTGTGCCCTGCCAGCGGCGGCAAACGAAGAGCGGCATCAGCAGGTGGAATTTTTCGTAGGAGTGGGAAGCGAAGGTGAGCGGCGCCAGGCAGGCCGCCGTCACGTCGATATCCAGTTCTTCCTTCAATTCGCGGATCAGCGCGGCTTCCGGCGTTTCATGCGCATCGACCTTGCCGCCGGGGAATTCCCACATGCCCGCCATGGATTTTCCGGGTGGGCGCTGCGCCAAAAGAACGCGGCCATCGCCATCAACCAGTGCTACCGCTACCACCAGCACCACAGGCTTGGGCGCGGGGGCGGCGCGCGGGGGCGCTTCCAGCGTGAACTTCACCACGGCCATGGCGCGGTTGCGGGACATGAACTCGGCGGAGCCGGTGCCGGCATCGGCGAAACCCAGATGCCGCAGCACCGCCTGCGAGGCGGTGTTTTCCGTCAGCGCGCTGGCGATGATGCGCGAGAGGCCGAGGC
>JAPLOK010000207.1 GCA_026400775.1 Alphaproteobacteria bacterium
GGTTGCGGTCAGTTCCGTCAGGTCGCGCATGCCATCCAGGAAGGTCTGGTCGCGCTCCTGGTCGAAGCCGAGATCGCCCAGGCACAGCGCATCCAGCACCGTCGTCACGCCCGCCGCAGCACATTGCGCATCATGCGCCAGGAAGGCGCTGCGGCTCGGCCAGCGCGCATTGGCGCGCGGCATGACCTGCCGTTCGAGATTGTCTGTGTGCACATCCACCACGCCGGGGATCAGGTCATCGCCGTCCAGATCCTCGGCGCGCAGCGCGTGGCTGCGGCCAGGCTGGACATCGGCGATCGCGCCATCGCGCATCACCAGCGTGCCGATGAAGCACTGGTCAGGCAGGATGATCTGCGCGTTGGTCAGGATGCGTTCGGCGTTCATGCGGCCTCGCGGACTGGAAGGACGTTGAAAAGCCGGTCGGCCACACGGTCGCGCACCAGCTGGTCGTGAAAGATGCCCAGGATGGCGCAACCGGCGGCCTTGGCCTCCTGGATCAGCACGATCACCACTTCGGCATTGGCGTTATCCAGGCTCGCGGTCGGTTCGTCCAGCAGCAGCACCGGGTGGCGCGTGGCGAAGCCACGAGCAAGATTGACGCGCTGCTGCTCGCCGCCCGAGAAGGTCGCAGGCGGCAGGCCGTGCAGTGCATCGGGCATATTGAGACGGCGCAGCAATGCGCCCGCGCGTGCCAGCGCCGCGCCGCGCGGCATGCCCTGCTCGATCATCGGCTCGGCCACGATCTGGATGGTCGGCACGCGCGGGATCACGCGCAGGAATTGCGACACATAGCCCAGCGTCTCGCGCCGGATGTTGCGCATGGCGCGTGCATCGGCGGCCGCGATGTCGACCATTTCGCCGCGATGCCGCAGCCAGACATGGCCGCCGCCCACGCCGTAATTGCCCCAGATGCAGCGCATCAGAGTGGACTTGCCCGCACCCGACGGACCGGCCAGCGCCACACATTCGCCAGCGCGCAGTTCCAGCGCGACATCGCGCAGTACGGGGATGCGCGCGGCACTCTGCAGGTGCAGCGTGAAATCCTTGGCCAGGCCCTCGGTGCGCAATACGATCATGCGGCCAGCACCGAGGCGACCAGAAGCTGCGTGTATTCATGCTGCGGATCATCCAGCACGCGATCGGTCAGCCCTGCCTCCACGACACGTCCATGGCGCATGACGACCATACGATGCGCCAGCAGCCGCGCGGCCGCGATGTCATGCGTAACCAGCAGCACCGCGAGCCCGAGATCCGCAACCAGGCCGCGGATCAGATCCAGCAGCTTCGCCTGCACCGAGACATCGAGCCCCCCGGTCGGTTCATCCATGAAGACCAGGCGCGGGCGGGTGATCAGCGTGCGCGCGATTTGCAGGCGCTGCTGCATGCCCCCCGAGAAATGCCGCGGGCTGTCATCCATGCGCGCCGGGTCGATCTCCACGCGCGCAAGCCAATGCGCGGCCTCCTCCCGGATAGCGCCGAAATGCCGTGCACCGGCGGCCATCAGCCGTTCGCCCACATTGCCGCCGGCAGAAACATCCATGCGCAGCGCATCGCGCGCATTCTGGTGAACAAAGCCCCATTGGCTGCGCATGAGCCGGCGCTTGGCGGCATCCGACAGTGAGAGCACGTCATGCGCCACGCCATCGGCCGCGTGGTAATGCACCTCGCCCTTTGCTTGCTGCATGCCGGCGAGCACGCGCAGCAGGGATGTCTTACCCGAGCCGCTTTCGCCGACGATCGCGACCACCTCACCAGGCCAGAGATCGAGCGCCACATCATCGAGCGCGACGACCGCGCCAAAGCGCAGGTGCAATGCGCGGGCTTGCAACAACGCGCTCATTCGCCGCGTCTCTCGCGGCAGTAATCGGTATCCGAACACACGAAGATCCGCCCGCCAGCGTCATCGGTGATGACCTCGTCGAGATAGCTCTCCTCACTGCCGCACAGCGCGCACGCATGCGGCGCGCGGATCGGCTTGAAGGGATGATCCTCGAAATCCAGGCTCTCCACCCGCGTCCAGGGCGGCACCGCATAGATACGCTTCTCGCGCCCCGCGCCGAATAATTGCAGCGCCGGTGACATGTGCAGTTTCGGGTTGTCAAAGGCCGGGATGGGGCTGGGCGACATGAGGTATCGCCCATCGACCATCACCGGATGGTTGTAGCTGGTCGCGACCTCGCCATGCCGCACGATATCCTCATACAGCTTGACCTGCATCAGCCCGTAATCGGCCAGCGCGTGCAGCCGCGTGCTCTCGGCCACGCGGGGTTCCAGCTTGAACAGCGGCTCGGGCATCGGCACCTGGTAGACCATCACCTGGCCTTCGCGCAGCGGTGTTTCGGGAA
>JAPLOK010000305.1 GCA_026400775.1 Alphaproteobacteria bacterium
ATCGCGGACCGAACGAGTGAACGCCTGGGCGCATCCGATGTCGCGATCGTGCAATGGCGGCGGCTGATGATCGAGGCCGCGCGCGCTTACGCGCAGGGTGCGCCGGCGCTGGGCCGCACCGAGCCGCATATCCCGCACGCCACGATCGCCAGTTTCGAAGGTGTCGTGCCCAAGACCGAGGATTGGCGCAGCCTGGGCACAAGTGCGGCCGAATTCGCCAGCTTCGCGACCGCTGCGGAATGACGCTCTCGCTCTCGGTCGCGATTGGCGATTATGACCGCATGCGACCGCTGGTCGATGGCGCGGTGCGCATCGATGCGGCGAATGCGCATTTCATGCTGCTGGAACCGGAGGAGATCTTCTTCCGCGCCTTCCGCCATGCGGAGTTCGACATCTGCGAATTGTCGCTGTCATCCTACAGCATGAAGATGGCCGCCGGCACCTCGCCCTATATCGCCGTACCGGTCTTTCCATCCCGCGCCTTCCGCCACACCTGCACCGTGGTGCGCACCGATCGCGGCATCACCAAGCCCGCCGATCTCAGGGGCAAGCGGATCGGCATTCCGGAATACCAACTGACCGCCAATGTCTGGGCGCGAGCCATTCTCGAAGAGGATTTTGGCCTCCATCCGCGCGACGTGACCTGGGTGCGCGGCGGCTATGAATCCCCAGGCCGCATCGAGAAGATCGCCATCAACCTGCCGCCAGATATCCGCGTGGAGTCAGCGCCCGAGGGGGCCACCATCTCCGGCATGCTGGCCGCGGGCGAAATCGATGGCGTAATGGGCCCGCGCGCGCCCTCCTGCTTCGAGAATGGCGATCCCGCCATCCGCTGGCTGTTCGAAGACCCGACGGCGGCGGCACTCGACTGGTACAGCCGAACGCGCATCTATCCCGTCATGCATGTGCTCGGAATCCGGCGCAGCCTGGCGGAGGCCCATCCCTGGCTGCCGGCCGCCGTGATGAAGGCCTTCGAAGCCTCCAAGCGCCTAGCCTTGGCCAAGCTGACCGACACCTCGGCCAGCAAGATCACCCTGCCCTTCACCGAGGAAAACCTGCGCCGCGCGCGCCAAACCATGGGCGATGACTTCTTCTCCTATGGCTACGCCGCCAACCGCCCCTGGAAAGCCACAAGGTCTAGGCGTAGACAGGGCGCCAATGCGTTCCCTTATCCTCCTCTGCCTGTTGCTGGCGGCACCCGCGCTGGCCCAACCTCGCGCTGCTGCGCCGCGGCAACTGGGCGTGTTCCAGAACTGGACCGCGGCGACCTTCACCGATGGCGGACAGAAGGTGTGCTACGCCTTCACGCTTGCCACCCGCGTCGAGGGCGCGGGCCAGCGGGGGCCGCAGAATGTGCAGCTTCTCGTCACCCACCGCCCCGGCACACGTGACGCCGTGGCCGTGCGCAGTGGTTACAACTTCGGCCGGGGCGCCGAATTGCGGCTGGTCGTCGGCCAGTCCGACCTTCCCGGCTACACCAACCAGGACAGCGGCTTCATCCGCGACGGCCGCGCCGCCGTGGCCGCGATGCGCGGCGGGCGTGAGGCGCTGAGCCGCGCGCCGGGCCCGAATAATCGCGGCACCGTGCAAAATGTCTTCTCACTGGCCGGTTTCTCGGCCGCCCATGACGCCATATCGCGCGAATGCCCGACGACGCCCGCACGCCGTTGAAGGCCTTCCCGCAGGCCGCCCGGCCGCTGCCGCCCGAGGCGTCGCTGAACGCCGAGGAACGCACGCGCATCCTGGCCAAGGCCGCGATCTTCTCGCCACCGGATGCGACGCTGCCTGATGGCCGGCGTGACCTGGTCGGCATGACCCACGCCCAGCTGGTCGAGGAGATGCGTGGGATGGGTGAGAAGCCGTTCCGCGCCAAGCAGCTCTGGCACTGGATCTACCATCAGGGTGCGCGCGACTTTGGGGTGATGAACAGCATCGCCAAGCCCATGCAGGCCAAGCTCGCCGAACGCTTCGTGGTGGGCCGCCCGGAAGTCGCCACCGAACAGACCAGCGCCGATGGCACGCGCAAATGGCTGTTCCGCTTCCGCGACGCGCAGCAGGTCGAGACGGTCTATATCCCCGAGGAGGACCGCGGCGCGCTGTGCATCTCCACGCAGGTGGGCTGCACGCTGTCCTGTTCCTTCTGCCACACCGGCACGCAGAAGCTGGTGCGCAACCTGGGTGTTGCCGAGATCGTCGGCCAGTTCATGGCGGCGCGCGACAGCTATGGCGAATGGCCGACGCCCAAGGGTGAAGAGGGCCGGCGCCTGTCCAACATCGTCGTGATGGGCATGGGCGAGCCGCTCTACAATTACGAAAACATCCGCGACGCGCTGATCATCATCATGGACCATGAGGGCATCGGCCTGTCGCGCCGGCGCATCACGCTGTCCACCTCGGGCGTGGTGCCGGTGATGGATCTTTGCGGGCAGGAGCTTGGCGTGAACCTGGCCGTCTCGCTGCACGCTGTGCGCGATGATCTGCGCGACGAGTTGGTGCCGCTGAACCGCAAGTACCCGATCGCGGAATTGCTCGCCGCCTGCCGGCGCTACCCCGGTGCGTCCAACGCACGGCGCATCACCTTCGAATATGTCATGCTGAAGGGCATCAATGACAGCGTGGCCGAGGCGCAGGAACTCACCGAATACAAAACGCTCGCCGAATCCATCCAGCAGAACGCGAAAGGGGAGTCGCTTCTGCGAGCACTTCGCTTGGGCTTTGCGAAGGCCATCGAATTGAAAGCCAAACCCAAGGC
>JAPLOK010000357.1 GCA_026400775.1 Alphaproteobacteria bacterium
GATTTCGGCGTGCATGATTACCCTATCGTCTCCTCCGGCCGCGCATTCTCGGCGCTGTGGAAGCGCAGCTATTCCAAGGTCAGCGAATGGCTTGGCGGCGTGGTCTATGAGGACCCCTGGCTGGCCGGCGGCCATAATGGCCTGTCCAATTCCGAAGACCCTCGCAAGCCCGAGCCTCCCTATGGCCGTGTACTGAAGCTGCGCGAACAGATGCGCGAATTCGGCCTGGGCGAGACGCCCATCATCATGGCCGGCGGCGTCTGGTGGCTGGAAGAATGGGCAGACTGGATCGACAACCCCGAGCTCGGCCCCATCGCCTTCCAGTTCGGCACACGCCCGCTGTTGACCAAGGAGAGCCCGATCTCCGATGCCTGGAAGCAGCGCCTGGTGCAGCTGGAGTCGGGCGATGTCTCGCTGCAGAATTTCTCGCCGACCGGCTTCTATTCTTCCGCCGTGCGCAATGATTTCCTGCGCGACCTGGAAGCACGTTCCGAACGGCAAATCCCCTATTCGTCGGAAGCGGTGGGCGACCACACGGCCGAATACGGCGTGGGTCCGCGCCGACGCCCCACCTGGGTCACGCCGCATGACCGCGAGCGGGCGCTGGCCTGGGAAGCCCAGGGCTTTACCGAAGCTCTGAAGACTCCCGATTCCACGCTGGTCTTCGTGACCCCGGAATCGTCGCGCGAAATCCTGGCCGACCAGGCGGCCTGCATGGGCTGCCTCTCGGCCTGCCGCTTCTCCAACTGGTCGCAGCACAGCGCTGCATCCAGAAGACCCTGCAGGACATCGCCCATGACGGCAGCCTCGAGCGCAACCTGATGTTCGCCGGGCACAATGCCTATCGCTTTAAGCAGGACCCGTTCTACTCGAACGGCTTCGTGCCCACGGTGAAGCAGCTGGTGGAAAGAATCGCGACGGGCCGCTGAGGGCGTTCCGCACCCGCGCGATGCGCGCCCCCCGCGCAGATTCACGCCTGCGGGCGTTCCACCCTCCGGCGATCTGCGGCCCCCGCGCAGATTCACGCCTGCGGGCGTTCCACCCTCCGGCGATCTGCGCTATCCGCGCCGCCCATGGGGGAACAGATCACCTGGCAGGACTTCGAGCGCGTCGAGATTCGCGCCGGCACTGTGCTGCGCGCGGAGCCCTTCCCCGAAGCCCGCAAGCCCGCCTTCAAGCTCTGGGTGGATTTCGGCGAACCGCATGGGGTGAAGAAGACCTCCGCGCAGCTGACGGTGCACTACACGCCGGAGGCGCTGATCGGCCGCCAGGTGGTGGGCGTGCTGAATTTCCCGCCCCGCCAAGTGGGACCCTTCATGAGCGAATTCCTGGTTCTCGGCCTGCCGGACGCCGATGGCGCCGTCGTGCTGCTGCGACCTGACCAAGACGTGCCGAATGGCGGAAGGATGTTTTGAGACATGGCCACCCACTACTTCATCGTCACCTGGGACCAGCTGCACCGCGATGCCAAGGCATTGGCATGGCGCCTGCTGGAAAAAGGCCCCTGGGCCGGCGTGGTGGCGATCACCCGCGGCGGGCTGATCCCGGCCGCTATCATCGCGCGCGAGCTGGAATGCCGCATCATCGAGACCGCCAGCATCATTACCTATGACGAGGAGAAGAAGGGCGAGCCGCAGGTGGCCAAGCCGCCGGTCGCAGCCGGCGACGGCGCGGGCTGGCTGATCATCGATGACCTGGTGGATACGGGTGCAACCGCGCGGGTGATCCGCGCGATGCTGCCAAAGGCGCATTTCGCCACCATCTACGCCAAGCCCGCCGGCAAGCCGCTGGTGGACACCTTCGTGACCGAGGTCAGCCAGGACACCTGGATCCTGTTTCCCTGGGACACGGAAGCGCAATTCATCGCGCCCATCGCCAAGGGACAGGCGACGAAATAGGCTTCAATCCTCGCGCAGGAGGGCATCGCCCAAC
>JAPLOK010000295.1 GCA_026400775.1 Alphaproteobacteria bacterium
CCTCCGCCGCTGTCGGGTGGATGCCGATGGTGCGGTCGAAATCCTGCTTCGTGGCGCCCATCACCACCGCGATGCCGATACCCTGCATGATCTCGGCGGCATCCTCGCCCACCATATGCGCGCCCAGGATGCGCTGGCTGGCCTGGTCGACCACCAGCTTCATCAGCGTGCGGCGGCCTTCGCGCTTGGAAACCGTGTGCCGCATTGGCGTAAAGCGCGTGACGTAAACATCCGAGGGGCCGCGCGCGGCGGCCTGTTCCTCGGTCAGGCCTACGGTGGCGATGGGCGGGCTGGTGAAGACGGCGGTCGCCACATTCTCGTAGCTGGCGCGGCGCGGGTTCCGACCGAACAGCGTATCGGCCAGCGCATGGCCCACGGCAGTCGCCATCGGCGTCAGGTTCAGCCGGTCGGTCACATCACCGATGGCGAAGATATGCGCCAGATTGGTCGCGTGCTCGTCATCGACGGGGATGGCACCGCCCGGCATCACCGTCACGCCCGCGCGGTCCAGGCCCAGGCCCTGGGTGTTGGGCACGCGGCCGGTGCAGAAGAACACCGCATCCACATCGCGCATGCCACCATTGGAGATTTCCAGCACCAGCCCGCCGGGCACCTTGTCGATGCGAGTGGCATTGACGCCGCCTTCCATGCGGATGCCTTGCGCCTGCATCGCCTCGGTCACGGCGATGCGCACATCCTGGTCGAAGCCGCGCAGCACCTGCGGGCTGCGGTGGAACACCTCCACCTGCGCGCCCAGGCCATGCAGCAGGCCGGCGAATTCCAGCGCGATATAGCCCGCACCCAGCACGGCCACGCGCTTTGGCAGCGCCTTCAGCGTGAACAGGTCATCCGAGATCAGGCCATGTTCGGCGCCTGGAACATCCAGCTTGGTGGCACGGCCGCCGACAGCAATGGCGATGCGTTCCGCCGTCACGCGCTGCCCGCCGACATCGAGCGTGTGGGCATCGATGAAGGTCGCGCGCGCATCGAAGCTGGTCACACCCGCGCCCGCCAGCAGCCGCCCATAAATGCCAGACAGCCGCGACACTTCCGCATCGCGGGCGGCGGCGAGCTTGCCCCAGTCATGGCCATGCACGGTCATGTCCCAGCCAAACGCCGCCGCGTCCTCGGCCCACATGCCGTATTCGGCGGCATTGACCATGATCTTCTTCGGCACGCAGCCAACATTCACGCATGTGCCGCCCCAGAAGCGTTCCTCCGCCACGGCCACGCGCGCGCCATGGCCGGCCGCGATGCGCGCCATGCGCACGCCCGCCGAGCCGCCGCCAATCACGAAAAGATCGAAATCATGTGCCATGCACGGAGATATAGGCGGGCGCGTCAGCCCGCGCCATGCGGCCGGCGCGGGACAACCAATCGCACCCCGAGGACCTGCACTTCCTCATCGCGCTGGTTGAAGGTGCGGTTGCGCATGACGACCGTGCCGCGATCGGGGCGCGAGCGGGAGAGCGTCACCTCCTGCACCTCCGCCTCCAGGCGCAGCGTATCGCCGGGGCGAACGGGGCGCGCCCAGGAGAGTTCGCCGCCACCGCCGCCCACCACGCCCCAGCCGAGGTGCCCGGCGGCCGCGACCATCATGCGCATGCTCAGCGCCGCCGTGTGCCAGTCGCTCGCGCAATGGCCCTGGAACAGGGGATGCGCTGCCGCCGCCACGGGGTCCGTGTGGACGGGCTGCGGATCGTAGAGCAGCGCGAAGGCGATGATCTCTTCCTCCAAGACGGTAATGGGGCCGCCGTGGAACACCATGCCTGGCGAGAGGTCTTCCAGCATCATCGCCGCTTGCGGCGCAGGACCGGGCGCGCCCCCTCCCGAATGGAGAATTGCAGGCTGCCGGTCAGCGCGTTCGCGTCGCGCAGTGTCACTTCCATCTCATCGCCCAGCGCGAAGACCTGCTTCGTGAAGCGCCCGGTCAGGCGGAAGCCGCTGTCATCCACCTCCCACCTATCCTCCGGCAACGCCGAGAATGGAACCAGACCCGAGGCGCCGGTCTCCTCGACGGTGATGAACATGCCGAAGCGCGTCAGCCCGCTGATTTTGGCGGGAAACACCTCGCCCACGCGGTTCGCCATGAAGGCGGCCAGGTAGCGATCCACCGCATCGCGTTCCGCCAGCGCCGCGCGGCGTTCGGTGCTGGTGATGTGCTCGGCCGTCTCGACCATCGCGCCAGCTTCCGTCTCGGTGATGCCATCCGGACCGAGCTTCAAGCCGCGAATCAAGGCGCGATGCACTAGCAGATCTGCATAGCGCCGAATGGGGCTGGTGAAATGCGCATAGCGCGACAGGCCCAGTCCGAAATGCCCGAGATTATCGGGCGCGTAGGCCGCTTGCGCCTGGCTGCGCAGCATCACCTCATGGGTCAGCCGCTCATGGGGCTCGCCCGCCACCTTCTTCAGCGCCTGCGCCAGGTTGCGCGGATGCAGCAGGTTGGACGCCGGCAGGCTGATGCCGAACTGGCCAAGGAACTGCTTCAGCCCCTCCAGCTTCTGGTCCGAGGGGCGGTCATGCACGCGATACATGCAGGGCTGCACCAGGCGCTCCAGTTCCTCGGCGGCGCAGACATTCGCCGCGACCATGAACTCCTCGATCAGCCGGTGTGAATCCAGCCGCGCGCGCGGCGCGACGGAGGTCACCTGGCCGGCATCGCTGATGATCACGCGGCGTTCGGGGATGTCGAGGTCGAGCGTGCCGCGACGCGTGCGTGCCGCCAGCAGCGCGGCGAAAGCGCCATAGAGCCGCGCCATATGCCCCGCCGGCAGCCCGGCCGGATCGGTGCCCGCATCCTGCGCCGCCTGCGCCTGTTCATAGGTCAGCCGCGCGACACTGCGCATCAGCCCCCGCCCGAAGCGATGCAGGGTTTTTGTGCCCGCCGCGTCGAAGCGCATCTCGACGAACAGGCAGCCGCGATCCTCATTCGGGCGCAGGCTGCACCAGCCATTGGACAGCGCCTCGGGCAGCATCGGCACGACGCGGTCGGGGAAATAGACGCTGTTGCCGCGCCGCCGCGCTTCGCGATCCAACGCGCTTCCCGGCTGCACGTAATGCGCGACATCGGCGATGGCGACCAAGACGCGCCAGCCCGCGCCATCCGGTTCGGCGAAGACCGCGTCATCGAAATCGCGCGCATCCTCGCCATCGATCGTGACCAAGGGCGTGTCGCGCAAATCCTCGCGCCCGCGTGGGCCGAGGCCACGGGCGCGCTTGGCCTGGGCCTCCGCTTCCTCGGGGAATTCGGTCGGGATGCCGTGGGCGTGGATGCAGATCAGGCTGACGGATTTCGCCTCGCCCATGCGGCCCAGCGTTTCCAGCACGCGCACCGGGCGCGCGCCTAAGGGCCGGCCCACCTGCGCGACGGGCGCGCCCAGCACGATGTCGCCCTCCGCCGCTTCGCCGGCGACGATCTGCCATTCGCCCTTCTGGCGGCGATCGGTCGGCACGATGCGGCCATGGCGCACCACGCCCAGCACGCGCGCATCATCCTGCCGGCCCAGGCGCTTGAAGGCGCGGCCTTCATAGCGACCCTGGCCGGTATGGCGCAGCCGCGCCAGCACGCGTTCGCCGGGTGCGAGCGCCGGCAGGCCGCGCGGTTCGGGTAGCATCAGGATGGTGGGCGCGCGTTCGGTGCTGTTCCAGGTGACGGGCCGCGCCAGGGCCTCGCCATCGGCGGTGGTGCCGTAGATTTCCACCACGGTCATTTCCGGCAGCGTGTTGCGATGGTGCAGCGGTGCCGCCACCCCGCGCCGGCCGGCGGGGGCGGCGTGGCCCTCCGCCTTCAGGCTGTGAAGCAGCGCACGCAGCGCCGGGCGCTGCTCGCTGGTCAGGCGGAAATGCCGCGCGATGTCGGACTTGCTGACGCGGCCTGGCGCGCCCTGCAGGAAGGCGCGCAGCTCGGCGGCGCTGGGCATGGCCTGGGCCGCGGCGGGCCCGGGCTTGCGGGCCGGCTGTTGCGCGGGCCTGGACGGCGGCGGCACATCCTCGAAGGCGCTCGGCCGGCGCGCATTGGGCTTGCGTCCCTTGGGTGGGGCGGCTTTGCGCCCTTCAGGCGCGGGCGCCTTGCGCCCCTCGGGCGGGGTGGGCTTGCGCCCCTTGGGCGGCGGCCCCTTGCGCGTCACGAGCGCCGGGCCGCCTTGGCGGGCGCTGCCTTGGCGGCGGGCTTCTTGGCAGCGGTTTTCTTCGCTGGCGCGGCCTTCTTCGCGGCCGGCTTCTTGGCGGCGGCGGGCTTGGCCGCCGCAGGCTTGGCGGGCGCCGCTTCAGCCGCAGGCTTCGCCTTGCCGCGCGCGGGCTTGGCGGCCTTGCCCTTGCCCTTCAGCGGCGGCAATTCCTTGCCCTTCTCGGCCAGGATCTTCACCGCTTCATCCAGGCTCACGCTCTCAATCTCGGTGCCGCGCGGCAGGTTCGCCACCCGCTTGCCCGAGAGCAGGAACGGCCCGAAGCGCCCGCGCCGCACCTCCACCTTCTCACCATTGTGCTCGCCCAGCAGCACGCCGCGCGGCTTGGCATCGGCCAGCAGCGCCACCGCGCGGTTCAGGCCCAGCGACAGGATGTCGTCATCGCGATCCACCGATTTCGACAGCTGACCCATCTGGATGTAGGGTCCGAAGCGGCCGAGATGCGCGGTGATCTCCTCGCCCTTGTCAGGATGCACGCCGACGATGCGCGGCATCGAGAGCAGCAGCAGCGCGCGCTCCAGATCCATCTGCTCGGGGTCCATGTTGCGCATCAGGCTGGCGCGACGGGGTTTGGTGGGCTTGCCCTTCTCGTCCATCCCGGCCTCGCCCAGCTGCACATAGATGCCATAGGGACCGCGACGCATGGTCACGTCCTGGCCGGCCGGGTCCTTGCCCAAAAGGCGCAGGCCATCGGCGAAGCCGCCCTGTTCACCCTCGCCCCCAGGCACCGCCAGCGGACGCGTGTAGCGGCATTCGGGATAGTTGGAGCAACCGATGAAGGCGCCCGTCTTGCCCAGGCGCAGCCCCAGCCTGCCATTGGCACAGGAGGGGCAGGCGCGCGGGTTGGAACCATCATCGGCGGCGGGGAAGAAATGTGGGCCGAGTTCCTCGTCCAGCCGGTCGATCACATCGGAAATTTTGAGGTCCTTGGTGGCCTCGATCGCGCGGGAGAAATGCTCCCAGAAGGCGCGCATGACCGCGCGCCATTCGGCGCGGCCGCCAGAGATGTCGTCGAGCTGTTCCTCCAGCCCGGCGGTGAATCCGGTATCAACATAGCGTTCAAAGAAGGAGACCAGGAAGGCCGTGACCAGGCGGCCTCGGTCCTCCGGAATGAAGCGGCGCTTGTCGAGCTTCACATATTCGCGGTCCTGCAGAACCTGCAGGATCGACGCATAGGTGGAAGGCCGGCCGATGCCCAGCTCCTCCATGCGCTTGACCAGCGAGGCTTCGGAAAACCGCGGCGGGGGCTGGGTGAAATGCTGGCTGGCTGCGACATTGTCAGTCTTCAGCGCATCGCGCTCGCGCATCGGCGGCAGGATGCGCGTCTCGTCATCATCGGCCGCCGCGTCGTCCTGGTCTTCGCGATACAGCTTCAGGAAGCCATCAAAGGCGATGACGCTGCCGGTGGCGCGCAGCTTGGTCTGACCCTTGGGTTCGGCCATCTCGACCGTGGTCTGGTCCAGTTCCGCGCTGGCCATCTGCGAGGCGACGGCGCGCTTCCAGACCAGCTCATACAGGCGCAGCTGCTGGTCGCTCACGTAACGCGCCACATCCGCCGGCCGGCGCGAGACATCGGTGGGCCGCACCGCCTCATGCGCCTCCTGCGCATTCTTCGCGCGCGACGTGTATTCCCGCGGGCCAGGCGGCAGGTAGTCGGCGCCGAAATCGCCCTTCACATGGTCGCGAATGGCCATGATCGCCTCACGCGACATCTGCACGCCATCGGTCCGCATATAGGTGATGAGGCCGACGGTCTCGCCGCCGATCTCGACACCCTCATACAGTTGCTGCGCCGTGCGCATCGTCATCTGCGCGCCGAAACCCAGCTTGCGCGAGGCTTCCTGCTGCAAGGTGCTGGTCGTGAACGGCGCCGGCGGGTTGCGCCGCACGCGCTTCTTCTCGACCGACACGACCGACAGCTTCGCCGCCTCGACCGCGCGCTTGGCGGCCATCGCCAGCACTTCGGTGTTCAGGTCGAACTGGTCGAGCTTCTTGCCCTCGTGATGCGTCAGCCGCGCGGTGAAGGGCGCGCCCAATGGCGTCGCCAGCTTCGCCTCAACAGTCCAGTACTCGCGCGGCTTGAAGGCTTCGATCTCTGCTTCGCGCTCGCAGATCAGGCGCAGCGCCACCGACTGCACACGCCCCGCCGAACGCGACCCCGGCAGCTTGCGCCACAGCACTGGCGACAGCGAAAACCCCACCAGGTAGTCCAACGCGCGCCGCGCCAGATACGCCTCGATCAACGGCGTATCCAATTCGCGTGGATGGTCGATCGCGTATTGTACCGCGCGCTTGGTGATCTCGTTGAAGGTCACGCGCTTGACCAGCACGCCCTTGAGCGCGCCCGACCGCGCCAGCATGTCCTTCACATGCCAGGAAATCGCCTCGCCCTCACGGTCAGGGTCGGTGGCCAGGAACAGGCGCTTGGCACCCTTCAACGCGGTGGCGATCGCGCGCACCTGTTTCTGGCCGCGCTCATCGGCCTCCCAGTCCATCGCGAAGTCTTCATCGGGGCGCACCGACCCATCCTTGGCCGGCAGGTCGCGCACATGCCCGAAGCTGGCGAGAACGGTGAAACCGCTGCCCAGATACTTGTTGATGGTCTTCGCCTTGGCGGGGCTTTCGACGACGAGAACGTCCGGCATGTGGGTTCCGATTGGGGGTCTTCAGCCGCGCGAAACGCGGTCCCCGGGAAGGGTTTGCACGCGCCCTTCCACCTCCAACTCCAGTAGAATGACGCGCAATTTCTCGATGGATAGCTGGCAGCGCCGGGCAAGCTCGTCAACAGAGATCGGTGTGGTGCCAAGCAATTCAATGACTTGCGCTACGTCGCCTTCGGGTTCCGGCGCGTCCTCCACGGGCATTTCGGGTAGCGCCCGGGGGATGAATACTGGCGTTTCGGTGGGTGCTTCGGGCAAATGCGCGAGCACATCGTCGATGTTTTCACACAAGCGTGCGCCCTGGCGAAGCAGGTCATTGGCGCCGCGTGCGCGCGGTTCCAATGGGTGGCCGGGTACGGCGTAGAGCTCGCGTCCGTATTCCAGCGCCAGCCGCGCAGTGATGAGGGTGCCGGATTTCTCCATGGCCTCGACCACGATCACGCCGAGCGCGAGCCCCGCGATCAGCCGGTTGCGGCGCGGGAAATGCCGCGCGAGCGGAGATGTGCCCAGCGGCGCTTCGGTGACCAGCAAGCCGCCCTCGGCCGCGATGCGTTCCTGGAGTTCCGCGTTCTCGGGCGGGTAGGCGACGTCCAGCCCGCCGGCGATGGCGGCAATGGTTCTGCCGGGCGCGGAGAGCGCGCCGATATGCGCCGCCGAATCGATGCCGCGCGCCAGGCCGGAAATGACGCACAACCCCGCCTGCGCCAGCCGGCGTGACAGTGCCTCGGTGAAGCGCTGGCCGGCGGCGGAGGCGTTGCGCGCGCCGACCAACGCCACGCCGCGCGGTTCCAGCGCCGCCAAATCGCCCAATACGGCGATGGCCGGCGGCGCATCGGGCAGCAGCGACAGCAGTGACGGATAATCGGGCGTGCCATCGAACAGGAAGCGCCCGCCCAGTTCCTCCATCGCCGCCATCTCGTGCCGCACGGCGCGCTCATGTGCGATGCGGTGGCGGCCGGCACGTACCACGGCAGCGAGTGCGGCAGCAGGCGTGCCATAGCGTTCCAGCAAACGCCGATGCGTCAGCGGGCCGATGCCGTCGGTTCGCGCGAGTGTCAGCCGCGCGAAGGCATCGCTCATTTGCCTTCGCCGATGCGGGGTTCGCGGCCCGCCAGCAGGCGCTCAATATTGGCGTGGTGGCGAAGCACCACGAAGGCCGCGATCGCGGAGATGCCGATGCCCACCGGCCCCGGCGCCAGCACCACCGAGGAAATGATCGCCATGCCCATCGCCGACAGCGCCCCCACCGAGGAGATGCGCGAGATTGCCGCCGCCGCCAGCCAGGCCAGCGCGGTCAGCAGGAAGACTGGCCATGCCAGCGGCAGCAACACGCCATAGGCCGTGGCCACGCCCTTGCCGCCGCGCCAGTTCAGCCAGGGCGGATGGCAATGCCCGATCACCGCCGCGACACCGGCCACCACATCCCAGGGCGGGCCCAAGATCCAGGCGGTCAGCGCCACCGCCAGCGTGCCCTTCAGCGCGTCCAGCAGAACGGTGGCCAGGGCCAGGCCGCGCTTGCCGGTGCGCAGCACATTGGTCGCGCCAATGCTGCCCGACCCGATGTTGCGAATGTCGCCCAACCCCGCCGCACGCATCAGCAGCAGGCCGAAGGGAATCGACCCGATCAGCGCGCCGATCAGCGCCGCCAACCCGGCCGAGATCATATCCTGGATCATGCGCCGAACACCTTCCGCCCCGCCTTGAATGTCGCACGCACGCGGCCCTCCAGCGGGCGGCCGTCGAAGGGCGTGTTCTGCGCCTTGCCGGGCAAGCTGCCTGCCTTCACTTGCCAGCCGCGTTCCAGGTCGAACAGCACCAGATCCGCGGGCGCGCCGGGTGCCAGGCGACCGGATTCCAGGCCCAGCAGCGCGGCGGGCTTGCAGGTCAGCAATGCCAGCGCGTCCAGCAATGGCATTGCGCCGCTATGCACCTGCGCCAACGTGACGCCGAGCAACGTCGCAAGCCCCGCGCCGCCTGGTTCGGCCTGCACGAAAGGCAGGCGCTTGTCATCGGCATCACAGGGGCGGTGCGCGGAGCAGACGGCATCCAGCGTGCCGTCGCGCAGGGCGGCCGCGACGGCCTGGCGCTCGCTGTCCGGGCGCAGGGGCGGCGAGAGCTTGGCATAGGTGCGGTATTCGCCGATCGCGGTTTCCGACAGGTCGAAATAGGGCGGTGCGGTATCGGCGGTGACGCGCAGGCCCTCGGCCTTGGCGGCCCGGATCAGATCGAGTGCGGTGGCGGTCGAGATGCAGGAGAAATGCACATGGCCGCCGGTGATGCGCGCGAGTGCGATGTCGCGCGCGACCATCATCGCCTCGGCCGCCATGGGGATGCCGGGCAGGCCCATGCGGGTGGCCATCTCGCCTTCGGTGGCCACGCCGCCGGTGGCGAGCGAAGGCTCCTCCGGGTGCTGCATGATGAAAGCGCCGAAGGCGCGCGCGTAGGATAGTGCGAGGCGCATGGTGCGCGCGGAAGCGATCGCGCGCGGTGCGTCGGTGAAGCCGACCGCGCCGGCCTCCCGCAGCAGGCCAAATTCAGAAATCTCGCTGCCGCGCGTGGCCGCGGCATAGGGCAGGATGGTCAGGCTGCCGGTGGCATCACCCCGGCGGGCCATGAACTGCACCAGCGCCGGGTCATTCACCACCGGGTCGGTGTCGGGCGTGGCACAGAGCGTGGTGATGCCGCCGGCTGCCGCGGCCAGCGCCGCCGAGGCGATGGTCTCACGATGTTCGTGCCCTGGTTCACCAAGCGATGCGCGCAGGTCGATCAGGCCGGGCGCCAGGCAGGCGCCGCCCGCGTCGAAGCGCGGAATGCCGTCGGCCGGCGCGCCGGTCAGGCTGGTGATGCGGCCATTCTCGACCAGCAGCGCGCCGGGCGCGTCGCGGCCCGTGGCAGGGTCCAGCAGGCGGGCGTTTTCGATCAGCAGCGCGGTCACAGCGGCTTTTCCATGTAGACGCGCGCGAAGCCCTTCTCGGTCATGCGATGCGTCTCGCGGAAGCCCAGGCGTGCGTAAAGCGCGATATTCTCTGCCATCTTCTCATGCGTGTAGAGGTACAGGCGCGGCCGGGCACGGCGACGCGCCTGGGCTTCAGCGAAGCGCATCATGGCCTGACCATGGCCACGCCCCTGTGCGGCAGGTGCCACGGCGATATTGTCCAGCAACAGACCTGAGTCATCATCCTCGAGCACCAACACGCCGGCCAGGGCGCCGTCCTGTTCCAGCACCCAGGCCTGATGAGCGGCGATGCGCGCGGCATAGTCATCAGCCATCGGGCCGGGTTCACGGCCGATGCGCGGCACGTAATGCGCGTAGGCCGCACGGACCAGGTCGCGCATCGGTTCGGCATCCGCGGTGGTGGCGGGGCGCAGCATCAGGCGTTGCGCCGCAAGCCGCGCGCCAGCACGTCCAGCACCGCCATGCGCAGCGCCACACCCATCTCCACCTGCTCGCCGATCACGCTGCGCGCGGGGTCATCGGCGATGGCGCTGTCGATCTCGATGCCGCGATTCATCGGGCCTGGGTGCATCACGATGGCGTCGGGCTTGGCATGCGAGAGCTTCTCGCGGTCCAGGCCGAAGAAGCGGAAGAATTCCCGCGCGCTCGGCACCTGGCCGCCGGACATGCGTTCCTTCTGCAGGCGCAGCATCATCACCACATCGGCGCCGGCCAGGCCCTTGGTCATGTCATGAAACACCTGAACGCCCAGCCGTGTGACATCGGCGGGAAGCAGCGTGGGGGGTGCCACCAGCCGCACCTCCGCACCCATCGCGTTCAGGCAATGAATGTTGGAGCGTGCCACGCGGCTATGCGTGATGTCGCCGCAGATCGCCACGATCAGCCCGCGCAGATCGGGCTTATGGCGGCGGATGGTCAGGGCATCCAAAAGAGCCTGTGTGGGGTGTTCATGCGTGCCGTCACCGGCGTTGATGACCGCCGCCTGCACCTTCTGCGCCAGCAGCGCCGGCGCGCCGGATTGCGCATGGCGCACCACCAATATGTCCGTGTGCATGGCATTCAGGGTGGAGGCGGTGTCGAGCAGCGTCTCACCTTTGTTCACGGATGATGTGCTGACCGACATGTTCACGATGTCGGCGCCCAGCCTTTTGCCCGCGATCTCGAAACTGGTGCGGGTGCGGGTGCTGTCCTCGAAGAACAGGTTGATCAGCGTGCGGCCCTTCAGCAGGTCGCGCTGGGTTTTGCCCTGCCGGTTCAGCAGCGCGTAGGATTCGGCCAGGTCGAGCAGAGCCGCGATATGCGGCGCTTCGAGGCCTTCGATCGCCAGCAGATGTCCGCCTGGCAGAATGGGATAGGAGAAGCTCACAAGCCGGGACCCTACCCCGATGGCGGCGGGTGCGGAAGCCTCAGCGGGCGGGGCCGAACCTCAACGGCACATGAAGTGCAGCCAGCCCTGCACGGTGCTGGTGGAAGGCGGGGTCTGGCTGGTGGGCAGGCGGAACAGCGTCATGTTGATGCTGGCGCCGGCGTTGATGTCGGCCTCGCGCGCCCCGCCGGTCGGGAGCCTGCCTTGGCCGCGCATGCCGACCAGCACACCCATGGGCTGGGCCGACATGTTGCGCAGCGACACGGTAAACTGGTTCATCGGTTCGCGCGCAGCCCCGCGCTCCGCCTCGCCAGAGCCTTGCGACAACTGCATCTGCACCGTGCCGACCAGCAGCCGCCCGTCGCAAGCCATGCCTTGCGCCTGGGCAGGGGCCGGCAGCAGTGGCAAAGCGGCCAGGGCGGTGATCAGGATGATGTTGCGCATGGGTTTTCTCCGTCTTGCAGGCGAGGATTGCCAGAGCCTCGCGCAGCCAGCCAATTCATCGCGCCAATCCCGGGCAAAGGCATGGCCGATCATGCCGTGGCGTCGAGCGCGGATTGCAAGGTATAGGCCGCCGCGGCCGCATCGACCGCCGCCGCCCGCTTGGCGCGCGTCATGTCCGCCTCACCGACCATAGCGCGGTTGACCGCCGCGCTGGACAGGCGTTCGTCCCACAAGGCCACCGGCAGCCCAACCGCATCGCCCAACGCCATCGCCCAGTCCTTCGCGGCCTGGGCGGCCGGGCCGAAGCGGCCATCCATTTCCAGCGGCAGGCCCGCGACCAGGCCGCCCACGCCTTGCTTGGCCACGACCGCCGCCACTTCCCGCGCATTGACCGACAGCTTGGCGCGCTTGAGCGAGCCGTAGGGGCTGGCCAGCATCAGCGACACATCGGTCAGCGCCAGGCCAATGGTTTTCGCGCCCGGGTCCAGCCCCAGCAATCGCGCCCCGCGCGGCAGGCTTGCACGCAACTGCGCCATGGGGAACAAGGCCATGAATTCTCCGCCCTAAGGATATCGAACGCCCATGAGTGTGGACGCGGATACTGTCAAACGCATCGCGCGCCTCGCGCGTATCCATGTCGAACCCGAAGCCCTGCCCGCCATGGCGCAAGAGCTGAACGGCATCCTGAACTGGATCGAGATGCTGCGCGAGGTGGATACCACGGGCGTGCAACCCATGGCCGGTGGCGGTGCAACCGTGCTGCGCTGGCGCGACGATGTGGTGACCGATGGCGCACAGGCCGAGGCGGTGCTGGCCAATGCGCCCGACCGCGAGGGCGAATACTTCGGCGTGCCGAAGGTGGTCGAATGACCCGCCCCACCGACCTGACCATGGCCGACGCCCGCGCCGCGCTCGCCGCGCGCAGCCTCTCCGCGCGCGAATTGACCCAGGCCTATCTGGACGCGATTGCCACACTCAACCCCCGGCTGAACGCCTATATCGCCGTCACCGCCGAGGCTGCGCTGGCCCAGGCCGCGCAGAGCGATGCGCGCATCGCTGCCGGCACCGCCCGCCCGCTGGAGGGCATCCCGCTCGGCATCAAGGACCTGTTCTGCACCGCGGGTGTGCGCACCACCGCCGGCAGCCGCATCCTGGGCGAGTTCAAGCCGCCCTATGAAAGCACCGTCAGCGGGAACCTGCTGCGTGATGGCGCGGTGTTCCTGGGCAAGCTGAATCTCGACGAATTCGCGATGGGTTCATCCAACGCGACCAGCGCCTTCGGACCGGTGGAAAACCCCTGGTCCCGCGCCAATGACCCCGAGACGAAGCTGGTGCCGGGTGGTTCCTCCGGTGGTTCGGCGGCGGCGGTGGCGGCGCGCATCGCGCTTGGCGCCACGGCGACGGATACCGGCGGTTCCATCCGTCAGCCCGCGGCCTTTTGCGGTGTTGCCGGCATCAAGCCGACCTATGGGCGGTGCTCGCGCTGGGGGATCGTGGCCTTCGCGTCCTCGCTGGATCAGGCCGGCCCGATCGCGCGCGATGTGCGCGACAACGCCATCATGCTGCGCAGCATGGCCGGGTTCGATGCAAAGGATTCGACCAGCGCCGACATCCCCGTGCCGGATTTCGAAGCCGCCGTCACGCGCGGCGTGAAGGGCCTGCGGATCGGCATTCCGCGGGAATACCGCGTGGATGGCATGCCGGCCGAGATCGAGGCGCTGTGGCAGCAGGGCATCGCCTGGCTGCGCGATGCGGGGGCGACCATCGTGGATGTGTCGCTGCCGCACACGAAATACGCGCTGCCCACGTATTACATCGTGGCACCTGCCGAGGCATCGTCGAATCTGGCGCGTTATGATGGCGTGCGCTTCGGTGCGCGCGTGCCGGGCGAGGACCTGGCGGATCTCTATGAACGCACCCGCGCCGCTGGTTTCGGTGCCGAAGTGAAGCGCCGCATCCTGATCGGCACCTATGTGCTGAGTGCGGGCTATTACGATGCCTATTACCTGAAGGCGCAGCAGGTTCGCGCGCTGATCAAGCGCGATTTCGACCTGGCCTGGGAACATTGCGACGCGTTGCTGACGCCAGCCACGCCCAGCGCCGCCTTCGGCCTGGACGAAAAGAATGACGACCCCGTCGCGATGTACCTGAATGACGTCTTTACCGTGACCGCGAACCTGGCCGGCCTGCCTGGCATGGCCGTGCCCGCAGGGCTGGACGCGCAGCGCTTGCCCTTGGGTCTGCAAGTAGTGGGCAAGCATTTCGACGAGGAGACGGTCTTCGCCGTCTCCGGCGCGCTGGAATGCGCGGCCGCCTTCACCGCGACCCCGCGCCTGATCGCCTGATCTTGCGCAGCCACGGCCGCTACCCCTTCTCGGCCTTGCCAGACCGCGCGGTCTGGGAATGGCCGAACGGGGCGCGGCTGGCGGCCTATGTCGCGGTGAACCTGGAGGCGTTTCCCTTCGCGGAGGGCCTCGGCGTGCCGCTGGCCAACCCGCTGCCTGAGCCGGATATCGTGAATTTCGGCTGGCGCGACTGGGGCAACCGCGTCGGCGTCTGGTATCTGCTGGATACGCTGGATGCTGCGCACATTCCGGCCACCGCGCTGATGAACACCGCCATCCTGGATGTCGCGCCGCGCGTGGCGCAGGCCTTCCTGGACCGCGGCGACGAATTCGTGGCCCATGGCCGCAGCAATGCCGAGCGCCAATCCGACATGGACGAGGCGTGCGAACGCGCGATGATCCTGGAATGCCGCGCGCGCCTCGCGTCCTTCACCGGCACCGCGCCACGCGGCTGGATGGGACCATGGGTCGCGGAGACGCATGCCACGCCCAACCTGCTGGCCGAAGCCGGCTTCGACTATGTGATGGACTGGCCGCATGACGACCAACCGACATGGCTTGCTACCCGCGCCGGGCAGCTGCTGGCCCTGCCTTATGCGCGCCCGCTGAACGACCTGCCGGCGCTGCACGGCGCCCGCCAGGAACCGCGCGACTGGGCCGATGCGCTGCTCGAGACACTCAATTGCCTTCCCGAGCACCTCTGGCCGAAGCCCCGGCGCCGCAAGGAATATCTGAACAGCGTGCTGGCGCGTGCCGAAATCGGATCGACCTATCAGCCAGCCCGAAAACTCTGGCAGCGGCTCGAGAAAGGTTAC
>JAPLOK010000141.1 GCA_026400775.1 Alphaproteobacteria bacterium
GAGATCGCCTGGAACAACGGCACCGAGGGCGAGACCACGGACCCGACCATCATCACCCGCCGACAGTGCGATGCGCGGGCGCTGCTGCTGACACTGCTGGCCGCGCGCGGCACGCCGATGCTGGCGATGGGCGATGAACTCGGCCGCACACAGCACGGCAACAACAACGCCTATGCGCAGGACAATGCCACGACCTGGGTGGATTGGGCCGCTGCCGATGAAGGCCTGCGGCACTTCACCGCGCGGCTGCTGGCGGCACGGCGCGCGCATCCGGCGCTGCATTCGGCGCGGCATCTGACCGGCGCGGCCGCGCCCGGCGAATGCCCGGATGTGGCCTGGGCGCATCCTTCCGGCCGGGCGGCGGATTGGGGCGCGGACCAGGCGCTGCTGGCCATCTTTGCGCAAGGTGCCGATCGCGTGGCGGTTGCGCTGAATGCGGGCGAGACGGCGCAGTCCTTGCACCTGCCGCAACCGCGCGCTGGCCATGGCTGGACGCTGCTGGCCGACAGCGCGGCACCCGAGCGCAGCGGCCCGCCGCCCGCGCAACTGCCCGCGCGCGCAGCCCTGCTGTTGGCCGAAACGCCGCGTCCACGCGGCATGGATGACGACACGCTGCGCCGCAGCGCCGATGCCGCGGGCATCGAGACCAGCTGGCGCGATGTGCGAGGCCTGCGGCATGACGTGCCGGTAGCAAGCCTGCGTGCCTTGCTCGCGCAACTGCCGCCGCCCGGCATCGCGCCGCTGCCCGCCCATGTCGTGGCCCCTGGCGAGGTGCTGCTGCATGGCGCGCCCGATGCGCTGGTGCTGCACATCACGCTGGAGGAAGGCGGCACGATCGAGCTTCCGGTGCGCGCGGGGGATGGCGCGCGGGGTGTCAGCATCGGCGCCGATGGCCGGCATCATCCGCATCGGCGCATCGCCCTGCCGCCGCTGCCGCAGGGGCTGCATGCGCTGCATTGGGGCGCGCATCGGGCCTTGCTGATCAGCGCGCCGGCGGCGTGCCACCTGCCGCCGCGGCGCGGCTTCGCGGTGATGGCGCAACTCTATGCGCTGCGCCGCGCCGGTGATGCGGGCATCGGCGATTACGCCGCGCTGGCCGATTTCGCCCACCGCGCGCGGGAGCGCGGGGCCTGGCTCGCCGGCATCTCACCGCCGCATGCTCTGATGCCCGTGGGGCGCGAGCGCGCGAGCCCCTATCAGGCGAGCGACCGGCGCTTCCTCGAACCCGCGCTGATCGATGTGCCAGGGCTGCCTTCGGGCGATACCGCGCTGGTGGATTACCCAGGCGTATGGGCGGCCAAGCGCGCCGCGCTCTGGGCGCGCTTCCCGCGCGATGCGGCGCCGATGCCCCAGGGCGCGCTGCTGGATTTCGCCACACACCACACCATTGCCGAGCATCTCGGCCGCACCGGGAACTGGCCGGATGGGCTGCGCCATGCGCGCGACCATGCGGTGGCCGGCTTCGTCACGGTGCACCACGATGCGGTGCGCTTCCATGCCTGGCTGCAATCGCAGGCCGATCAGCAATTGGCCGCGAGCGCCGGGCTGCTCTACCGCGACCTCGCTGTCGGCGCGCACCCCGATGGCGCGGAGGTCTGGTCGCAGCCCGGCGGCTGGCTGCAAGGCTTTTCCCTGGGTGCGCCGCCCGACCCGCTGGGGCCGGAGGGGCAGAACTGGGGCCTGCCGCCGCCGCGGCCGGAGCTGGCGCCCGCCCAATTCGCGGGGCTGCTCCAGGCGAATATGCGCCACGCCGCGGCGCTGCGGGTGGACCATGTGATGGGCGTGCAGCGGCTGTTCCTGGTGCCCGAGGGCGGTGCGGGCGCGGATGGCGCCTATCTGCGCTACCCGCGCGACGCCATGCTGGCCGTACTCCGGCTGGAATCGGCGCGGTCGAACTGCCTGGTGGTGGGCGAGGATCTCGGCACCGTGCCGGAGGGCATGACCGGCTTGCTGCACGACCAGGCCGTGCTGTCCTATCGGGTGCTGCCCTTCCAGCGGCAGGCTGATGGCGCACCAATCCCGCCCAGCGTTTGGCCCGAGCGTGCCGCCGCCTGCATCGCGACGCATGACCTGCCGCCCTTGCGCGGCTGGTGGGAGGGGGCGGATCTGGCGGAGCGACGCGCGCTGGGTCTGGCGGTGGATGACACGCGTGCGGCCGAAACGGCTGCTCTGCTGCGGGCCGTGGGTGCCGCCGGCGACTGGCCGGAGGTCGCGGCCGCCATCCATCGCTTCGTGGCCGAGGCGCCATCCATGCTGTTGCTGGTGCAGGCGGAGGACCTGGCAGGGGCGCTGTTGTCGGTGAACCTGCCGGGCACTGATCGGGAGCGGCCCAATTGGCGCCATCGCCTGCCCGAGACGGTGGCGGCACTGTTCGATACGCCATTGGCGCGCGCCATATTGGATGCGGTGCGCGCCACTGGCCGTTGACCGGCGCCGCGCCGCGCCATAGGGCTTAAGGGGTGCCACCCTCCCAGATCGCCGCATCGCCACGGAACATGCTGCTGGGCATCATGTGCATGTGCCTGGCGGGGGTGCATTTCAGCGTGATGGGCGGTGCCGCCAAATTGCTGGGCGAGACCTATTCGTCACTCCAGGTCAGCTGGGCGCGGGCCTTCATTCATATGCTGTTCCTGACGGCGCTGTTCGTGCCGCGCTTCGGCCTGGGCGTGCTGCGGACCAAGAGGCCCGGACTGCAACTGGGCCGGGCTGCGATGCTGACCACATCGAACCTGTGCTTCTTCTATGCGGTGACGTTCATTCCTCTGGCCAAGGCCTCGGCCATTTCACTGACCACGCCGATCATCGTGGCACTTCTGGCCTGGCCCTTCCTGCGCGAGCGCACCACGGCGCTGCGGGTGGCGGCGATGCTGGCGGGCTTCGCCGGCGTGCTGATCGTCATCAGGCCTGGGGGCGAGGTGTTCCACATCGCGTCCATCCTGGTGGTGGTCTCGGCCAGCGCCTATGCGGTGTACCAGATCCTGACGCGGCTGGTCGCACCCTATGACAGCCCGGAGACCTCGGCGCTCTGGGCGCCGCTGACCGGGGCCTTCCTGGTCATGGCGGCACTGCCCTTCGTGTGGGAGACGCCGCGCTCCTGGGGGGATGCGGGGATGTTCTTCGCCATCGGCGCGCTGGGGGCGATCGGGCATTACCTGGTGGGCTATGCGCTGCGCTTCGCGCCTGCGAATATTGTCTCACCGTTTCAGTATGTGCAGCTGCTTTCGGCGGTGGCGGTGGGGTGGCTGATGTTCAGCCACATGCCCGATGCCTTCACCTGGGCGGGGGGGGCTGTGATCATCTCGGCGGGGCTGGTGCTGGCCTGGGCGCAGGCGAAGGGGCGATGATGCGCGCTTGCGACAAATTCCGCGCCTGGGGCGGAGTGCTGGTTTTTCAGTGAGTTGCATGCATGTTGCGCGCTTGCGACAAATTCCAGGCGTGAGCTGAATTCCGGGCGTGAGCCCTTGGGGGCGCATCATGCAGGCTTGCGACAAATTCACCGCGCGCGGCGCGGGTCGTCGGGGCGGATGCGGATGTCAAACAGCGGTCTGGATATAGGAAAACTTACCAGTTTTGTCCAGCGCCTTGTGTCGCCTTACACCTTCTCCGAAACCTTGATCGCCACCTTGCACCCCAGCTTGATCACAGCCGACAGCGCCCGGTAGCCAGGCGTCAGCTCCGCCTCATGCTCCAGCCCGGTGTCGCGGTGTTCCAGCTCCTCGGCGCGGAAGCGCGCGATATCGGCGCGCAGTGGCGCCTCATCCTCGCCCAGTTCGGCCTCCTGGGCCGCGTAGTGCTCGTCGATCGCCTCCTCCACCGCCACGGTGCAGGCCATGGCGGCGCGGTGGCCCATGGCGGCGGTGGCCGCCCCCAGCACGAAGCCCGCCACATGCCAGAAGGGCAGCAGGGCGGTGGGGCGCACCCGGCGCTCGGCCACCAGTTCGGAGAAGCGCTTCAGATCGGAGAAGCGCTTCAGATGCGCCTCCTCCTGCTCCTGCATGTGCTGGATGATGGGCTCGTATTGGGTGCCCTTCAGCACCGCGAGCTGCCCCTGGTAGATGCGGCGCGCGCCGTATTCGCCCGCGTGGTCCACGCGGATCACTTCTTCCAGGTAGCGGCGGGGTGTGCTGCTCATGCGTCTCTCCGGCGTGCGGCCCACAGCGCGAAGGCGCCCAGGGCCGATCCATAGATGGTGTTCATCCCGGCCATGGAAAGCGGCAGGGCAGGGATCAAGAAGGCGGGTTCGTCGCAGGGCTTGGCCGGAGCGGCGCGCAGGCCGCGCAGCAATTCCTCCACCGTGGCACCTGCGGCCTGGGCGGCGGCGCAGCCGGGCAGGGGGGATGGCCACCAATGCCACTCCACGCCCACATGGAAGGCCCCGATCGCGGCAGAGACCAGCGCGCCGCCGCCCGCCGCCGCCAGCAGCCAGGGCCGCGCGCGCGGCAAGGCGAGCGCCAGCCCCGCCGCCGCCGCCGCCGCCCAGTAGGGCCAGCGCTGCCATAGGCATAACTCACAAGGCGCCAGGTCGAACCAGCCCTCCGAGAGTTTCGCGAAGACTGGCGCGCCCAGCGCCAGCAGCAACACAAGAACCGACATGCCGCCTGTGTGGAATTGCGCGCGGCGCGGCGCAAGCCCATGCTGCGTTGGCTGTGGAGAGAACGCCATGCTGACCATCTGGGGCCGCGCCAATTCGTCGAATGTGATGAAGGTGGTCTGGCTGTGCGAAGAACTCGCCGTGCCATACCAGCGCATCGATGCCGGTGGCGCCTTCGGCCGCACCAAGGATGCCGAGTACCTGGCGATGAACCCCAACGCCACGGTGCCCACCATCGTCGAGGCCGATGGCTTCACCATGTGGGAGAGCAACACCATCCTGCGCTACCTGTGCGCGACGCAGGGCGGTTCTTCGCTGCACCCGGTGGACCCGCGGGCGCGCGCCGATGCCGAGCGCTGGATGGACTGGCAGCAGGCCAGCCTGAACGCGCCGATGACCACGATCTTCTTCACCTATGTGCGCACGCCCAAGGACCAGCGCGACTGGGCCGCCACCCATGTCGCGCGCGACCGGGCGGAGGCGTTGTGGGCCATGGTGGATGGGGCGCTGGAGGGGCGCGACCATCTGGCCGGCGGCTTCGGCCTAGCCGATATCGCGCTCGGCCCCTATCTGCATCGCTGGTTCCAGCTGCCGGTCACGCGCGCGCCGATGCCGCGGCTGGAGGCCTGGTACCAGCGGCTGCTGAAGCGCCCGGCCTTCCGCCAGCATGTCGCAGTGGAGATGAGCTGATGGGTACCGTTGTGCGGCATGCCGACCAGGACGGCTTCACGCGCGGTCTGCGCGCCTTCTTCGAATACCGCGACCTGGGCGTGGCCGGAGAGACCAAGGGTGGCTTCGGCGCGCATGTGATCCGCGCGATCCCCGGTGAACACGCGCAGCCGCAATGGCACCTGCACAAGCTGGATTTCCAGTTCGTGGTGGTGCTGAAGGGTTGGGTGCGCTTCGAATACGAGGATATCGGCGAGGTGG
>JAPLOK010000398.1 GCA_026400775.1 Alphaproteobacteria bacterium
CCGATGCAGAGCCTGCCCGAGACCCCGCGCGACAACATCCCCGAATTCGGCGTGTCCGACATCGCCGGCGCCATCAAGGGCGTGCTGCGGGAAAACTTCGGCCGTGTGCGGGTTCGCGGCGAGATCACGGAGTGCAAGCGCTATCCTTCGGGACACATCTATCTCTCGTTGAAGGATGCGGATGCGAAGCTCGAATCGGTGGTGTGGAAGACCGCGGTGCGCGGGCTCTCCGTGCAGCCGGAAAACGGGCTGGAGGTGATCGCGACCGGCCGCATCGACACCTATGCGGACCGTTCCAAATACCAACTGGTGATCGACCGGCTGGACTATGCGGGCGAAGGCGCGCTGCTCGCGCGCATCGAAAAACTGCGCTTGGCGCTGCTGGCGGAGGGGCTGTTCGACCCGGCGCGCAAGCGGGCTTTTCCCATGTTGCCGGCCTGCATCGGCGTGATCACGAGTGAGAAGGGCGCGGTGATCCAGGATATCCGCACCACCATCGCGCGGCGTTTTCCGAGGCCGCTTCTGCTGTGGCCGGTGCCGGTGCAGGGGCAGGGTGCCGCTGAGCAGATCGCTGCTGCGATCGCCGGCATGAATGCGCTGCCGGCGGGGATGCGGCCGGATGTGCTGATCGTCGCGCGTGGTGGCGGGTCGCTGGAGGACTTGATGGCCTTCAACGAGGAGATCGTGGTGCGTGCGGCGGCGGCCAGCGTGATCCCGCTGATCAGCGCGGTGGGGCACGAAACCGACACGACATTGATCGATTTCGCGTCTGACCGGCGCGCGCCGACGCCCACGGCCGCGGCGGAAATGGCGGTGCCCGCACGCATGGAACTGGCAGCGGATTTGGCGCAGCGCGGCGCGCGTTTAGCGCAGGGGATCGGCGCGCGGTTGGAACGCGCGCGCGCCGGCCTGTCGCGCGCAGAACGCGGGCTGCCCTCGATGCCGGAAATCCTCGGCTCTTTGCGACAGCGGTTGGATGACCGCGCGGAGCGGCTTGCGGGCGCGCTGCCGGTCGCCATCGGGCGCAAGCGTGCGGCCGTCACTGGGCTGCATCTGCCGCATCCGCGGGAGGGCATAGCCGCACGGCGCAGCACGCTGGCGCTGTTGCAAGGCAGGCTCGGCGCGGGCTTCGCCGCCGCCCAGGCGCGGCGCGTGGCGGCGCCGCCGATGGCACGCTTCTCGCCCGCGCCCTTGCTGGGGCTGTTGCGCGAACGCGCGGCCTCGCTGGCGGGGCTGGCCGCGCGGCTGGAGGCAGCCTCCTACCCGGCGGTATTGGCGCGCGGCTTCGCATTGGTGCAGGACAGCAAGGGGCGCGCGATCGGCACCGCCGCCGGGGTCAAGCCGGGTGCGGCCCTGGTGCTGCAATTCCAGGATGGCCAGGTCGCCGCGCGGGCGGAAAAGCCCAAGGCCGGCACCGCACAGGGATCATTGCTGTGACCGGCCGGCGCGCCACCTTGGCGCTGCCTGCACTGCTGCTGGCGCGCCCTGTGTGTGCAGTGGAACTGCCCGCTTCGGCTCGGCAGGGCGACATGGTGATCGGCCAGGGCGGGATGCGCGGCATGGCGCTGGATGGGCGGGCATTGCGCGTCACGCCCAATGGCGCCTTCGTGTTCGGCCTGGGCCGCGACCATGGCGCCAGCGCCACACTCAGCTTGCCGCGAGGCGAAACGCGCAGCCTGCGCGTCGAACGGCGGCTATGGGATGTGCAGCACATCACAGGTCTGCCGCCCGCACAGGTCACGCCCGATGATGCGGCGCTGGCGCGCATCCAGCAGGAGCGCACGCGCCTGGCCGCGGCCCGTGCCGCCGACAGTGACCGCACCGACTGGCTGCCGCCCATGGCCTGGCCGGCGCGCGGGCGCATCAGCGGTGTCTTCGGCAGCCAGCGCGTGCTGAACGGGCAGCCGCGCCAGCCGCATTATGGGCTGGATGTGGCCGGGCCGGTCGGCACGCCGATCAGCGCGGCCTGGGCGGGGCGCGTGACCCTGGCAGCGGATTTCTTCTTCTTCGGCAAGCTCGTGGTGATCGACCACGGGCATGGCATCAACACGCTCTACGCGCATCTCTCGGCGATCGATGTGGCGGAGGGTGCGGTGGTGGCGCAGGGCGCGCCGATCGGAGCGATGGGTGCCACAGGCCGCGTGACCGGGCCGCATCTGCATTTCTCGTTGTCCTGGTACGCGGTGTGGATGGACCCGCAGCCAAGGCTGGCCGGATAGCTGCAGTGCATCCGCGCGCGGGTCGGGCACGCGGGCTGCGGCCAGCACATCCACCGCCGCGGCGCCTGCCGCCAGCAGCGCACGCGTGCAGGCATTGGCGGTGGCGCCCGATGTCATCACGTCATCGATCAGCAGAATGCGCTTGCCTTGCAGCCGCAGCACATAGCCGGGGGCAACGATGAACATGCCCTCCACAGCCAGGCGCCGTTCGAAGGCCGAGAGGCCGGCCAGCGGCACAGTGGCGCGGATGCGGCGCAATGCGTCCGGGATGACGGGCTTTGCCGCGCGCGCGCCGAGGCGCCGGGCCAGCAACGCCGACTGGTTGTAGCGGCGCTTGAACAGCCGGCGCCAATGCAGCGGCACCGGCACGAGTATGTCGGCACGCGCCAGCAGCGAGGCGCCGACACGCGCCATATGGCCGGCCATCGGCAAGGCCAAGTCCGTGCGGTCAGCGTGTTTGAACGGCAGGATCAGGCTGCGTGCGCCGTCATCGTAGAGCAGCGGTGCGCGCGCGGTCTCGAAGATGGGGGGCGCATGTTCGCAGGCGGTGCATACGGCGTCCAGATATGGCAGCGGCAGGCCGCAGCGGGCGCAGTACGGCTCGGTGATGAAGTTCAGCCTGGCGTAGCAATCCGGGCATTGCGTGCCCTGCTCGCTGACCGGCGTGTCGCAGGTCAGGCAATGTGGCGGCAAAGCGGCGTCGAGCAGGCGCCTTGTCCAGCCAAGTTTCATGGCTGGACCCGCGCCATGTCAGCGCAGCGGGACCAGGCAATGCGGCCCGATTTCGTCCAGGGCTTCGACGCCCAGCAGCGCCATGTCGCGGTCCACCTCGCCGGCGAGAAGGGCGATGGCGCGGTCCACGCCGGCGCGGCCGGCGACGGCTGCGGCATGCAGCATGGGGCGGCCGATGAAGACGAAATCCGCGCCCAGCGCCAGGCCCTTCAGCACATCCGTGCCGCGGCGGATGCCGCCGTCGAGCAGCACTGCCATCGCGCCCGATGCGGCCTTGACCGCGGGCAGCACGCGCAAGGGTGCCGCGGTGCCGTCCAGCTGGCGGCCGCCATGGTTGGTGACGATGATGGCGTCCGCGCCCTCGCCCTCGCAGCGGCGCGCATCCTCGGGGTGCATGATGCCCTTCACCACCAGCCGGCCCTGCCATTTGCGGCGGATCAGCGCCAGGTGCTCGTAGTTCAGGTGGTCGCGCGCGGTGAAGTCGCGCAGCACGTTGCGCGCCAGGATGGGCGCGCCGCGCTCGGCGAAGCTGTTTTCGAAATGCGGCATGCCGTGCTGCGCCCAGGTGCGCAGGAAGGTATTCAGCGACCACTTCGGATGGGTGATGCCGTCCCAGACCAGGCGCAGCGAGGGGCGCAAAGGTGTCGAGAAACCGTTGCGGACATTGTTCTCGCGATTGGGCAGCACCGCGACATCCACGGTCAGCGCCAATGTCTTGAAGCCGGCCGCGGCAACGCGGTCCACTAGCGCTTCCACGCGGCGCGAATCGCCGGGGAGATAGGCCTGGAACCACGCTTCCGGGTTGGCGGCGATGACCTGCTCCATCGGGATCAGCGAGGAGCCGGAGAGCATCATCGGGATGTTGGCGGCCGCCGCCGCTTCGGCGAGCACGATGTCGCCGCGATAGGCGGCCAGCGCCGAGAGGCCCATGGGCGCGATGCCGAAAGGCGCCGCCCATTCGCGGCCGAACAAGGCGCGCGCCCAGGATCGTTTCGAGACATCGCGCAGTACGCGCGGCTGGAAGGCCCATTCGGTGTAGGCGGCCTCGTTGTCGCGCAGCGATGCGTTGCGCTCCGTGGCGCCGGCGACATATCCGAAGATCGGCCGCGGCAGATGGCGGCGGGACATCGTCTCGAAATCATCGAGGCAGAGGGCGCGTTGGGCGATAGACTTGCTCATCATTCGGCAGTGTAGCCGTGATGTGGCGGCAGGGCAGGGGGGGGGCGAAGAGGAGGGCATGACAGCGGAGTGGGAAGGGCCTGCGGTGGTGCTCTCGGCGCGGCCGCATGGTGAGAGCGGCGCGGTGGTGACGCTGCTGACCGAGGCGCTGGGGCGGCATCCAGGCCTGGCCCGCGGCGGGCAATCACGCGCGCAATCGGCGCTGTGGCAGGTGGGCAACCTGGTCGAGGCGCGCTGGGTGGCGCGGCTGGCGGACCAGTTGGGCACGGTGTCGGGCGAGTTGGTACATCCGGCGGCGGCGATGGCGATGGATGATCCGCTGGCGCTGGACGTGTTGCTGGCGGCCTGCGCGGTGGCCGATGGCGCGCTGCCGGAGCGTGAGCCGCACCTTGCCGCGTTTCACGGCCTGGTGGCGCTGGTGGTGGAATTGGCGCGTGCGCCGGAGCGGGCGGTGGAATCCTTGGTGCGATGGGAGGCCGGGTTGCTCGCGGAGCTGGGCTATGGGCTGGATTTTTCAGCCTGCGCCGCGACGGGCGTGACCGAGGGGCTGGCCTGGGTCAGTCCGCGGACCGGCCGCGCGGTGAGCGCGGAGGCAGGCGCGCCCTATGTGGAGCGGTTGCTGGCGCTGCCGGCGTTCTTGCTGGACGATTCGCCGGGCAGCGCCGCCGATTGGCTGGCCGGCCTGCGGTTGACGGCGCATTTCCTGGAGCGTGACGCCTTTGGGCAACACCACCGACCCTTGCCCCCGCCGCGCCTGCGGTTGGAGGAAAGGGTGGCGGGGCTGGCGTCGTCGTAACGATCCTGCCCCCCCTCTTCCCCTCATTCACCTTCTGCCCACATGTTGTCCGCAAGAATGCGGCTGGGCCTTTGGTGGCGGCCCGCAACAATCAGCGGCTGCCCATCCGACGGGGCCGCGAGAGCAGAAAGAGAATGGTATGTCGATGATCCAGGGCCGCGATCCGGTCGAGATTTACAACAACAGCCTGGTGCCGATGGTGGTCGAACAGACCAGCCGGGGTGAGCGCGCCTATGACATCTATTCGCGCCTGTTGAAGGATCGCATCATCTTCTTGACCGGGCCGATCTATGATCAGGTGGCGTCGCTGATCTGCGCGCAGCTGTTGTTCCTGGAGAGCGAGAATCCTACCAAGGAAATCGCCTTCTACATCAACAGCCCGGGCGGAGTCGTGACTGCGGGCCTCGCGATGTATGACACCATGCAGTATATTCGCAGCCCGGTTTCCACCGTGTGCATCGGCATGGCGGCGAGTGCCGGTTCGCTGCTGCTGACGGCCGGTGAGGCGGGCAAGCGCTTTGCTCTGCCGAACGGTCAGGTGATGATCCACCAGCCGTCGGGCGGTGCGCAGGGCCAAGCGAGCGACATCGCCATCCAGGCGCGCGAGATCTTGAAAACGCGTGAGCGGCTCAACCAGATCTACGTGCACCACACGGGGCAGACCCTGGCCGAGATCGAGGCCAAGATGGAGCGCGACACCTATATGACGGCCGAAGAGGCCAAGGCTTTCGGCCTGATCGACACTGTGGTCGAGAAGCGTCCAGTGCCGCCCGAGCCCGGTAAGGCCTGAGATTGACGAGAATCTTTCCTTGGGCCACGCGACGGACTAATGTGGCCCACTACATTCCGGTGACGGCGGCGCGGTGCAGGAGCGGCGCGCCTCCGGACAAGGAGATGCGATGAGCAAGTCTACGGGTGATTCAAAGAATACCCTGTATTGTTCCTTCTGCGGCAAGTCGCAGCATGAGGTTCGCAAGCTGATTGCGGGCCCGACCGTGTTCATCTGCGATGAATGCGTCGAACTCTGCATGGATATCATCCGCGAGGAGCATAAGACCACGCTCGTTAAATCGCGCGACGGGGTGCCGACCCCGCGCGAGATCTGCAAGGTGCTGGATGATTATGTGATCGGGCAGGACCACGCCAAGAAGGTTTTGGCGGTGGCTGTGCACAACCACTATAAGCGTTTAGCGGGCCAGGCGAAGAATCCAGAAGTCGAGATTGCCAAGTCCAACATCATGCTGTTGGGGCCGACCGGTTCGGGCAAAACGCTGCTGGCGCAGACGCTGGCGCGGATCCTGGACGTGCCGTTCACCATGGCAGATGCGACGACGCTGACCGAAGCCGGCTACGTCGGCGAGGATGTGGAGAACATCATCCTCAAGCTCCTGCAGTCGGCTGATTATAATGTGGAACGGGCGCAGCGCGGCATCGTCTATATCGACGAGATCGACAAGATTTCGCGAAAGTCCGACAACCCTTCCATCACGCGCGATGTGTCGGGCGAAGGCGTGCAGCAGGCGCTGCTGAAGATCATGGAAGGCACCGTGGCATCGGTGCCGCCGCAGGGGGGGCGTAAGCATCCGCAACAGGAATTCCTGCAGGTGGATACCTCCAACATCCTGTTCATCTGCGGCGGCGCCTTTGCCGGGCTGGAGCGGATCATTGGTGCGCGCGGCAAGGGTTCGGGCATTGGTTTCGGAGCGGAAGTGAAGTCCCCGGATGACCGCCGTGCGGGCCAGGTACTGCGCGAGGTGGAGCCCGAGGATCTGCTGAAATTCGGCCTCATCCCTGAGTTCATCGGTCGCCTGCCGGTGATCGCCACGCTGGATGACCTGGACGAGAAGGCGCTGATCGAAATCTTGACCAAGCCGAAGAACGCGCTGGTCAAGCAATACCAGAAGCTTTTCGAGATGGAGGGCGCCAAGCTCACCTTCACCGATGATGCGATGAAGGCGGTCGCGGCGCGGGCCATCCAGCGTAAGACCGGCGCGCGCGGGCTGCGCTCCATCATGGAGAGCATCTTGCTGCACACCATGTTCGACCTGCCGGGCATGGATGATGTGGACGAAGTGGTGGTGAATGGCGAAGTGGCCGAAGGCCGCGGCAAGCCGCTGTTCATCTATGGCGAACGCAAGGCCGAGCAGGCCTCTGCGTGACAGTTGCGCGCGCCCTTGTGAAGGGGCGTGCGGGGCACCAATTCATCAGAACTTAACCATCCTGCCCGCGACATGCCGAATGCGGGTGGCGCAGGCGGTGACTGTCCAGAGCGAGGTCATATGACGGAATTCAAAAGCGGCGATTTGCTTCCTGTGCTGCCGCTGCGCGATATCGTGGTCTTTCCGCACATGATCGTGCCGCTGTTTGTCGGGCGCGAGAAATCGGTGCGCGCGCTCGAAGCGGTGATGCGCGATGACAAGCAGATCCTGCTGCTGACGCAGAAGAATGCGCAGCAGGATGATCCGGGTTCGGCGGATTTGTACCAGACGGGCACGGTGTCCACGGTGCTGCAACTGCTGAAGCTGCCGGATGGTACGGTGAAGGTGCTTGTGGAGGGCAGCCGCCGCGCGAAGGTTGCCGCCTTCAAGGATAATCCCGAGTATTTCGAAGCGACGGCCGAGTTGCTGGAGGAGCCCACGGGCACCAGCAAGGAGGTGGAGGCGCTCGCGCGCACTGTCGTCTCGCAGTTCGAGAACTACATCAAGCTGAACAAGAAGATCGCGCCGGAAGTGCTGGTCTCGATCAACCAGATCGAGGACGCGGCGAAGCTCGCGGATACGGTGGCGAGCCACCTATCGATCAAGATCAGCGAGAAGCAGGAATTGCTCGAACTCGGCTCCACCGGCGAGCGGTTGGAACGCGTATTCGCCCATATGGAGGGCGAGATGAGCGTCCTGCAGGTGGAAAAGCGCATCCGGAACCGCGTGAAGCGGCAGATGGAAAAGACGCAGCGCGAATACTACCTGAACGAGCAGCTCAAGGCGATCCAGAAGGAACTCGGCGAGGGCGAGGATGGCCGCGACGAAATTGCGGAGCTGGAGGGCAAGATCAAGGCCACCAAGCTGTCGAAGGAAGCCCATGAGAAGGCGATGGCCGAGCTGAAGAAGCTCAAGACCATGTCGCCCATGTCGGCCGAGGCGACGGTGGTGCGCAACTATCTGGACTGGATGCTGTCGATCCCTTGGAAGAAGAAGTCCAAGGTGAAGAACGATGTGCCAGCCGCCGAGAAGGTGCTTGACGCCGATCATTACGGCCTGGACAAGGTCAAGGAGCGCATCACGGAATACTTGGCGGTGCAGGCGCGCAGCCAGAAGATCCGTGGACCGATTCTTTGCCTCGTCGGGCCGCCGGGCGTCGGCAAGACCTCTCTGGGCAAGTCGATCGCCAAGGCCACGGGCCGCAATTTCGTGCGCATGTCGCTGGGCGGTGTGCGGGATGAGGCCGAGGTGCGTGGGCACCGCCGGACCTATATCGGCTCGATGCCCGGCAAGGTCATCCAGGGCATGAAAAAGGCGAAGACCAGCAACCCGCTCTTCCTGCTCGATGAGATCGACAAGCTGGGCGCCGATTGGCGCGGCGACCCGTCCAGCGCGCTGTTGGAGGTGCTGGACCCTGAGCAGAACAGCACCTTCGCGGATCATTATCTGGAGGTGGATTACGACCTTTCGGATGTGATGTTCGTCACCACCGCCAACTCCCTGCGCATGCCCCAGCCGCTGCTGGACCGCATGGAGATCATCCGCATCCCCGGCTACACCGAGGATGAGAAGGTCGAGATCGCCAAGCGCCACCTGATGCCCAAGGTCACCGAAGCCAACGGGTTGAAGCCCGGCGAATGGCTGGTGGCCGATGACGCGCTGCGCGAGCTGGTGCGCACCTATACGCGTGAAGCAGGCGTGCGGAATCTGGAGCGTGAGATCGGCACGCTTGCCCGCAAGGCGGTTAAGGAGATCGTGACCGGCAAGGCCAAGAAGGTCTCGATCACCAAGAAGAACTTGAACAAATACGCCGGCGTGCCGAAGTTCCGCTTCGGGGAAGCTGAAGCGGAAGACATGGTCGGCGTCGTCACCGGCCTGGCCTGGACCGAGGTGGGCGGGGATATCCTGACCATCGAAAGCGTCGTCGTGCCCGGCAAGGGCAACGTCAAGCCGACCGGGCAGCTGGGCGATGTGATGAAGGAGAGCGTCTCTGCCGCGCTGTCCTATGTGCGCAGCCGCTCGACCACCTTCGGCCTGAAGCCGACCATGTTCGAAAAGCGCGACATCCACATCCACGTGCCGGAGGGTGCGACGCCGAAGGATGGGCCTTCCGCGGGCATCGCGATGGCGACGTCGTTGGTCTCGGTGCTGACCGGCATCCCGATTCGCCGCGATGTGGCGATGACGGGTGAGATCACCTTGCGCGGCCGCGTGCTGCCGATCGGCGGGTTGAAGGAAAAGCTGCTGGCGGCGTTGCGCGCCGGTTTGAAGACTGTCTTCATCCCGAAGGACAATGAAAAGGACCTCGCCGAGATCCCGGATAATGTGAAGAAGGGCCTGAAGATCATCGCGGTCAGCCATGTGGACGAGGTGATCAGCCAGGCTCTGGTGCGCGTGCCCGAGCCGATCGAGTGGGTGGAGCCTGAGGAAGTGCCGCCCGTGCTGCCTGGCGGCGAATCGGCGGCGACTCGTCCGCACTGATCCGCGCGCGGCTTTGCGAATCGGAAGGGGGCGTCGAAAGATGCCCCTTTTTTGTTCGTGCTGGCCAGGAATGGCGGTTTTCCGGGGATAAATCGCCCGCCGTGGTTGACGCCCGCGAAGTGGCGAACCTAGTGTCGTCCTCAGTTTCGTGGCCGGAATCGGCCGGCCACGGCGGTTCCCAAGGGGGGCATATGAATAAGCAGGATCTGGTGGCCGTCGTGGCCGAAGCGGGTGAGCTCTCGAAGGCCAAGGCCGGCGATGTGGTCGACGCGATCTTTGAGGCTGTGCAGAAGGCGCTGAAGAAGAAGCAGGAAGTCCGCCTTGTCGGCTTCGGCACCTTCAGCACCAGCAAGCGCAAGGCCGGCAAGGGCCGTAACCCGCGCACGGGCGAAGAGATCAAGATTCCCGCCAGCACCTCGGTGCGCTTCAAGGCCGGTAAGGCCCTGAAGGATGCGGTGAACTGATCCAGCCGAAAGGCTGGAATGGGAAGGCCGGTGCCGAAAGGTGCCGGCTTTTCTGTTGTGCGCTGTGATGCGGGTCACAGCATCTCGCCGCGGGGCCTGACAGGCTGCGCCTGCAGCGCGCAGGAGCACGCGCATGAAGCGCAGCATCCCCATTCTGGCCTTGTTGTCGCTGGCGCTTGCCAACCGGAGGCGCCTGTGGCCAGCAGCGGCGCCACGATCGCCGTCGAGCATCACGGCGCCTATGCCGGAGCTGCCATGGCGCAGTCACCGCGCTTCTGCGGCAACCAGACCGCAATCCCCATGAAGGTCACGATGACGGTCGCTGGGGTCGAACTGCGCATCGGTGCCGCGACGCTGCCGGCCATTCGTGTATCCAGCACGTCACATGGCTTCCAGGGCGATTTCTCCGGTAGCCAAGGCGGACAGGTCTTCGCGGTGCAGGGGCGCCTGACCGCCGATGGCACAATGACCATCCTGACCGAAGGCCGCCGCAGCCGCTGCGTGCGCGAGGGCAGGCTGCGCCGTCAGGCGTGATGGCGCCGCATCTCGTTTCAGGGCATACAGCTGGAGTGGGCGCTTAGCTCAGCGGTAGAGCGCCTCGTTTACACCGAGGATGCCGGCGGTTCGAATCCGTCAGCGCCCACCATTGACAGAATGCGCTGCGGCTTTCATACGCGCGCCACTGGATTGCGGGTGTAGCTCAGTCGGTTAGAGCGCCGGCCTGTCACGCCGGAGGTCGCGGGTTCGAGCCCCGTCACTCGCGCCAGTGTCACCTCAAAACAACCCGTCCACATCACTGACGATTGGAATCGCGCCGGGGTATGGTCCAACCGCGTTGCAGTGCGGTATACGTTCGCACGGTTGAGGTTAGCAAAGGAACGGCGGCGATGAACGCCAACCTGCTCGGAGAGTATTTCCCGATCCTGGTTTTCATGGCGATTGCCGCCTTGATCGCCTGCGCCATGGTTGGTGGTGCGTTGATCGCGGCGCGCCAGAAGCCCAATCCGGAAAAGCTCTCGGCCTATGAATGTGGCTTCGAGCCCTTCGACGACACGCGGCGGCGCTTCGATGTGCGCTTCTACCTGGTCGCCATCCTCTTCATCATCTTCGACCTGGAAGTGGCCTTCCTCTTCCCCTGGGCGGTGACGCTGGGGGAGATCGGCTGGCTCGGCTTCTGGTCTTCATCTATGAATGGCGGAAGGGGGCGCTGGATTGGGAATGAGCGATCTGGCTTGGAACAAGCAGGCGCTGCCTGCCGGCCCTGCGCAGGATGCCGTCATCAAGGGCATCACCGGCGAGATTGTGGACAAGGGCTTCGTCGTCGCCAACCTCGACAAGGTGGTGAACTGGGCGCGAACGGGGTCGTTGTGGCCGATGACCTTTGGGCTCGCCTGCTGCGCGGTGCCGATGATTCACGCCTATATGGCGCGCTACGACCTGGACCGCTTCGGTATCATCCCGCGCGGCTCGCCGCGGCAGTCGGATGTGATGATCGTGGCAGGCACGCTGACCAACAAGATGGCCCCCGCCCTGCGCAAGGTCTATGACCAGATGAGCGAGCCGCGCTGGGTCATTTCCATGGGCAGCTGCGCCAATGGCGGCGGCTACTACCACTACAGCTACTCGGTGGTGCGCGGCTGCGACCGCATCGTGCCGGTGGATGTCTATGTGCCAGGCTGCCCGCCGACCGCGGAAGGGCTCGTCTACGGCATCCTGCAATTGCAGAAGAAGATCCGTCGCACGGGAACCATCCTGCGTGGTTGAGGCGCTAGAGAACGCGGTGATCGCCGCATTGCCCGAAGCGCGGCTGGAACGCGACCGCTTCGGCGCGGAGCTTGTGCTGCATGTGACGCGCGATGCGCTGCTGCGGACCATGCTGGTGCTGCGCGATGCGCCGGCGCTGGCCTTCCAGCAATGCATGGATATCTGCGGCGTGGACAGGCCGGCGCGCGAGGAGCGCTTCGACGTCGTCTACAATCTGCTGAGCCTGACGCATAACCACCGCCTGCGCGTCGTTGTCCCGGCGACCGAGACCGCCCCCGTGCCCAGCGTCATGCCGCTTTGGCCCGCCGCCACCTGGTTCGAGCGCGAGACCTGGGACATGTACGGCATCGTCTTCGAAGGCCAGCCCGATCTGCGCCGCCTGCTGACGGATTATGGCTTCGAGGGGCATCCGCTGCGCAAGGACTTCCCGCTGACCGGCCATGTCGAACTGCGCTACGACGAGGAGCGCAAGCAGGTGGTCTATGAGCCTGTGAAGCTGACGCAGGATTTCCGCAGTTTCGATTTCCTCTCGCCCTGGGAGGCGATGACGACGCTGCCGGGCGATGAGAAAGTGCATCTGACCCGCGTGGGCGGACCCGCCCCGGGCGCGCTGGAAGGGCCGAAGCCATGAGCCTGACGACGACGCCCGAGACGCGTACCGTCGAGGTCGATTCCCACACGATCAATTTCGGCCCGCAGCACCCGGCCGCACACGGCGTTCTGCGCCTGATCCTGGAGATGAAGGGCGAGGTCGTCGAACGCGCCGACCCGCATATCGGCCTGCTGCATCGCGGCACCGAGAAGCTGATCGAGTACAAGACCTATCTGCAGGCGCTGCCCTATTTCGACCGGCTCGATTACGTCAGCCCGATGTGCATGGAGCACGCCTTCGCGATCGCCACCGAAAGGCTGCTCGGCATCGACAAGGATGTGCCGGAGCGCGCGCAGTATATCCGCGTGCTGTTCAGCGAAATCACCCGCGTGCTGAACCACCTGCTGAACGTCACCACCTATGCGCTGGATTGCGGCGCCATCACGCCCGCACTCTGGGGCTTCGAGCAGCGCGAGCACCTGCTTGAGATGTACGAGATGACCTCGGGCAGTCACTACCATGCCAACTACTTCCGGCCGGGTGGGGTGGCGAAGGACATTCCCGCCGCCTTGGTGCCGAAGCTGGAAACCTGGCTCGCGCAGTTTCCGAAGTTCATCGATGAGCTGGAAGGGCTGCTGACGAACAACCGCATCTTCAAGCAGCGCACGGTGGATATCGGCGTGATCAGCGCCGAGCAGGCGATGGCCTGGGGCTTTTCGGGCCCGTGCCTGCGTGCCTCGGGCGTGCCTTGGGATTTGCGGCGCAGCCAGCCCTATGACGTGTACGACCGGATGGAATTCGAAATCCCTGTCGGCCGCCATGGCGATTGCTATGACCGGTATCTGATTCGCATCGCGGAAATGCGGCAATCGCTGCGCATCATCCGCCAATGCCTGGACCAGATGAAGCCCGGCCCGATCAAGCTGCGCGACAACAAGATCGCGCCGCCCTCGCGCGGTGAGATGAAGCGCTCGATGGAAGCGCTGATCCACCACTTCAAGCTCTACACTGAGGGCTATCACGTACCCGCCGGCGCCACCTATTCGGTGGTGGAGGCCCCCAAGGGCGAGTTCGGCGTGTTCCTGGTGGCTGATGGCACGAACAAGCCCTATCGCTGCAAGATCCGCGCGCCGGGCTATGCGCATCTGCAAGCCATGGAGACGCTGAGCAAGGGCCATATGCTGGCCGATGCGGTGGCGATCATCGGGTCGTTGGATATCGTGTTCGGGGAGATCGACCGGTGAGCGAGGAACCCAGAGAATTTGTGTTCGATGAAGCCAGCGAGATCGAGATCGCCAAGATCATCCCGCGCTACCCGGCCGGCAAGCAGGCCAGCGCGGTGATCCCGCTGCTCTATGTCGTGCAGAAGCAGATGGGCCGGCTGACCGGCAGCGCCTGGGTGCCGAAGGTGGCGATGGATGTGATCGCGGCCCGCCTCGGGATGGCGCCGATCCGTGTCTATGAGGTCGCATCCTTCTACTACATGTTCAACCTCCGCAAGATCGGACGGTTTCACCTGCAACTCTGCGGCACGACGCCGTGCATGCTGCGCGGCTCCGATGACGTGATGCGCGCCTGCAAGGATGCGGCCGGCGTGAAGGGGGCGGGCGATACCTCGGCCGATGGGCTGTTCACGCTGACCGAGGTCGAATGCCTCGGCGCCTGCGTGAACGCGCCTGTGCTGCAGGTGGATGACGACTACTACGAAGACCTCGACTACGACCGCACCGTCGCGCTGATCGAGGCGCTGAAGCGCGGCGAACGCCCCAAGCCAGGCAGCACCATCGGCCGGCAGAATTCCGCCGCCGAGGGTGGTGCGACGTCCCTGACGGAGCTTTGAGAATGCCGCTGTCGGACAAGGACCGCATCTTCACCAACCTCTACGGCGCGCAGCCCTGGAACCTGGCGGCCGCGCGCGCGCGTGGCGATTGGGACGGCACCGCCGCGATCATCCAGAAGGGCCGCGACGCGATCGTCGAGGAGATGAAGAATTCGGGCCTGCGCGGCCGTGGCGGCGCGGGCTTCCCCACCGGCATGAAGTGGTCCTTCATGCCCAAGGCCACCGATGGACGGCCCTGCTACCTGGTGGTGAATGCGGATGAGTCGGAGCCTGGCACCTGCAAGGACCGCGACATCATCCGCCATGATCCGCACAAGCTGATCGAGGGCTGTCTGATCGCGGGTTCCGCGATGGGTGCTTCGGCCGGCTACATCTACATTCGCGGCGAATACGCCAATGAAGCGAAGGTGCTGCAAGCCGCGATCGATGAGGCCTATGACGCAGGCCTGCTCAGCAAGAACGCCGCCGGCAGTGGCTACGACTTCGAGCTGTATCTGCATCGCGGCGCGGGTGCGTATATTTGCGGCGAGGAAACGGCGCTGATCGAAAGCCTGGAAGGCAAGAAGGGCATGCCGCGGCTGAAGCCGCCTTTCCCCGCCGCCGTCGGGCTGTATGGCTGCCCCAGCACGGTCAATAATGTCGAGACGATCGCGGTGGTGCCGACCATTCTGCGGCGTGGTGCGGCGTGGTTCGCCAGCTTCGGGCGGCCCAAGAATTCCGGCACGAAAATCTTCTGCATCCAGGGCCATGTGAACAAGCCCTGCAGTGTGGAGGCGGAGATGAGCATCCCGCTGCGCGAGCTGATCGAACGCTATGCCGGCGGCGTGCGCGGCGGCTGGGACAATCTGATGTGCGTGATCCCGGGCGGGTCATCCACGCCGCTGCTGCCCAAGCACATCTGCGACGATGTGCTGATGGATTTCGACGCGCTGCGCGAACACAAATCCGGCCTGGGCACCGCGGGCGTGATCGTGATGGACAAGTCCACCGACATCATCAAGGCGATCCAGCGCCTCCCGGCCTTTTACAAGCATGAAAGCTGCGGCCAATGCACGCCCTGCCGCGAGGGCATGGGCTGGGTGAACCGCATGATGCTGCGCATGGTCGAAGGCCGCGCCGAGGTCGAGGAAATCGACCTGCTGGAACAGGTCACGCGGCAGATCGAAGGGCACACGATCTGCGCGCTGGCCGATGGCGGCGTGTGGCCGGTGCAGGGGCTGATCCGCCACTACCGGCCGCTGATGGAAGAGCGCATCGCGCAACACAAGGCGCGTGGCGCGACGCGGATGGCCGCCGAATGACGAAGCTGCACGGACAGGTCGAGCCGCTGGAGGTTGAGGACTGCAACCTGATGGGCAGTCGCTTCCAGAACGCGAACATGGTCGAGACACGCTTCCAGCAGGTGAACATGGCGCGCGGCCGTTTCGAAGAAGGTACCATGCCCGGCATGATCTTCGATGACGTCAATATGTCCGGGGCTGGGTTCCACAATGTCTCGCTGCAAAGTGCGACGATCCGCAACGCCAATCTGACCGGGCTGTCCATCGCCGATTGCAGCTTGGGCACCATGCGCGTGAACGGCATCCTAGTGAGCGAATTGCTGGCCTGTTGGAAGGAGCATCACTGATGGCCAAGGTCACGGTGGATGGCGTGGAAGTGGAAGTGCCGAACGGCGCCTCCGTCCTGCAAGCCTGCGAAGCCGCAAGCAAGGAAATCCCCCGCTTCTGCTACCATGAACGCCTCTCGGTCGCGGGCAATTGCCGCATGTGCCTGGTGGAAGTGGAGAAGGCGCCGAAGCCCGTCGCCTCCTGCGCCTATCCGGTCATGGATGGCATGAAGGTCTTCACCGACACGCCGGTGGTGCGCAACGCGCGGCGCGGCGTGATGGAATTCCTGCTGATCAACCACCCGCTGGACTGCCCCATTTGCGACCAGGGCGGCGAGTGCGATTTGCAAGACCAGGCCATGGCCTATGGCCGCGACATCTCGCGCTTTTCCGAGACCAAGCGCGCGGTGAAGGACAAGAATATCGGCCCGCTGGTGAAGACGGTGATGACGCGCTGCATCCAGTGCACGCGCTGCATCCGCTTCGCGACCGAGGTGGCCGGCGTGCCCGATCTGGGCGCGACAGGCCGTGGCGAGACGATGGAAGTGGGCACCTATGTCGAGAAGGCGCTGGGCTCTGAACTCTCCGGCAATCTGATCGACATCTGCCCCGTCGGCGCGCTGACCAGCCGCCCCTATGCCTTCACCGCGCGCCCCTGGGAACTCACCAAGACCGACAGCATCGACGTGCTGGACGCGACCGGCGTGCCCATCCGCATCGATACGCGCGGCGCGGAAGTACTGCGCATCATCCCCCGCCAGGATGACGAGGTGAACGAGGAATGGATGGGCGCTCGCGGCCGCTTCAGCTTCGATGGGCTGAAGCGCCGCCGGCTAGACCGGCCTTGGATTCGCCGTGACGGCAAGCTGGTGCCCGCGACCTGGCCCGAAGCGCTGGCCGAGATCGCGGCGCGCTTCAAGGGCCGACTGGGCGCGGTGGTGGGCGATACCACGGATGCCGAGGCCATCTTCGCGCTGCGCGAGCTGATGACGCGCCTCGGCGCCGCGCTGGATTGCCGGCAGGACGGTGCAGCGATCAACGCCACGCATCGCGCGCATTACGCGTTCAACAGCGGCATCGCCGGAATCGAGGAAGCGGATCGGCTGCTGATCATCGGCAGCAATCCGCGTCTGGAAGCGCCGGTGATCAATGCGCGCATCCGAAAGGCGGTGCTGGCGGGTCTGCGCGTGGCCTATGTCGGGCCGCAGATGGACCTGACCTATGGCGCGCAGCGCGTGGAACTCGGCACCGAATTCCTTGCCGGTGCCACGAAGCCCATGGTCATCCTCGGCCGCGGCGCGCTGGCCCGGCCCGATGGCGCGGCGATTCTGGCCCGCGCCTGGGAACTGGCGGCCCCCACCGCCGAATGGAACGGCTTCAACCTGCTGCACAGCTTCGGCGGGCAGGTCGCGGCGCTGGATCTCGGCTTCACCGGCGGCGATGCGCGCGCCATGGCGGCCGGCGGCTTGAATGCGCTGTGGCTGCTGGGCGCGGATGCGCTGGACATCGCGCCGGGCGTCTTCGTGGTCTACCAGGGCCATCATGGTGATGCGGGTGCGGCGCGCGCCGATGTCGTGCTGCCGGGTGCGGCCTATACCGAAAAGGACGGCACCTGGGTCAACACCGAAGGCCGCGTGCAGCGCGCCTTCGCCGCCGTCGCCCCACCTGGCGAGGCGCGCGAGGATTGGAAGATCATCCGCGCCGCCAGCGCCGCGCTGAACGTCACGCTGCCCTTCGACAGCATCGAGGCGCTGCGCGCCGCGCACCCGCTGTTCAACACGCTGGGCCTGATCCGCACGCCGTTGCCGCCGGCACCGCCCGCAGCGGGTGCGGTCAGCGCGGAGCCGTTCCGCCTGCCCATCACCAATTACTGGCAGGCCGAACCCATCGGCCGCGCCAGCCCCACCATGGCCGAATGCGCGCGCGGCCTCACGCCCGCGCTGGCTGCGGAATAGGCCGATGGAATTCTTCCAGACCCCCATCGGGCATGCGGCGCTGACAGTGGCGCAGGCGCTGGCATTGCTGGTGCCGGTGCTGCTGGCCGTGGCCTATCTGACGCTCGCGGAGCGCAAGGTCCTGGCCGCGATGCAGATGCGCAAAGGCCCCAATGTGGTCGGCCCGCTCGGCCTGCTGCAGCCCTTCGCCGACGCGCTGAAGATGCTGACCAAGGAGACCATCGTGCCTGCCGGCGCCAGCCGCGGCCTGTTCCTGGCCGCACCCATGCTGACCTTCCTGCTGGCGATGATCGCCTGGGCGGTGATCCCGGTGAATGACGGCTGGGCGATCGCCGACATCAATGTTGGCATCCTGTACCTCTTCGCGGTGTCCTCGCTGGGCGTCTACGGGATCATCATCGCGGGCTGGGCGAGCAATTCGAAATACGCCTTCCTGGGTGCGCTACGCAGTGCGGCGCAGATGGTCAGCTACGAGGTCTCGATGGGCTTCGTGATTGTGACCGTGCTGCTCTGCGTCGGCTCGCTGAACCTGACGGAGATCGTGCGCGCGCAGCAGAACCTCTGGTTCGCGATCCCGCTGTTTCCGATGTTCGTGATCTTCTTCATCAGCACCCTGGCCGAGACCAACCGTGCCCCCTTCGACCTGCCCGAGGGCGAGAGCGAATTGGTGGCGGGCTTCTTCGTCGAATACAGCAGCATGTCCTTCGCGCTGTTCTTCCTCGGCGAATACGCGAACATGATCCTGATGTGCGCGCTGACCACCATCCTGTTCCTGGGTGGCTGGTACCCGCCACTGGATATCGCGCCGCTGAACTGGATTCCCGGACCCGTCTGGTTTGCGATCAAGGTCGCGGCCTTACTGTTCGTTTTCATCTGGGTGCGCGCGACCTTCCCGCGCTACCGCTATGACCAGTTGATGCGCCTGGGTTGGAAGGTGTTCCTGCCGTTCAGCCTGGTGTGGCTTGTGATCACGGCGGGTGTCCTGAAACTGACGGGGTGGCTGCCGGCATGATGAGCCTCGACAAGACCGCGCGTGCCTTCCTGCTGGCCGAACTGGTCAGCGGCATGGCGCAGACCTTCCGCCAGATGTTCCGCCCGAAGGCGACGCTGAACTACCCCTATGAAAAGGCGCCGCAATCGCCGCGCTTCAAGGGTGAGCACGCGCTGCGTCGCTACCCCAATGGCGAAGAACGCTGCATCGCCTGCAAGCTGTGTGAAGCCGTCTGCCCCGCCCAGGCCATCACCATCGAGGCCGAGCCGCGCGAAGACGGCAGCCGCCGCACCACGCGCTATGACATCGACATGACCAAGTGCATCTATTGCGGCTTGTGCGAGGAAGCCTGCCCGGTGGACGCCATTGTCGAAGGCCCGAATTTCGAATTCGCGACCGAGACGCGCGAAGAGCTGATGTACGACAAGGACCGGCTGCTCGCGAATGGCGACCGCTGGGAGCCGGAGATCGCCAAGCGTCTCGAACTGGATGCGCCCTACCGATGATCGCCTTCGCCTTCTACCTCTTCGCGGCCGTGCTGGTGGCATCCGCCGTGATGGTCGTGACATCGCGCAATCCGGTGCATTCGGTGCTGTACCTGATCCTGGCCTTCTTCAACGCGGCCGCCTTGTTCCTGATCGCGGGCGCCGAGTTCCTCGCGATGCTGCTGGTCATCGTCTATGTCGGCGCAGTCGCTGTGTTGTTCCTGTTCGTGGTGATGATGCTGGACATCGACTTCTCCGCGATGCGCGAGGGTTTTCAGAGATACGCCCCCTTCGGCGCGGTGGTGGGTACGATCCTGTTCATCGAGTTGCTGCTGGTGATGGCGCTGTGGCGCTTCGCACCTGATGCCGCGGATCTTCGCCTCTCGCCCACACCCGCCGGCGTGCAGAACACCGAGGCGATCGGCCGCGTGCTTTACACGGACTACATCTACCTCTTCCAAATCTCCGGGCTGATCCTGCTGGTCGCGATGATCGGCGCGATTGTGCTGACGCTGCGCGACCGGCCCGGCACCAAGCGGCAGAATGTCAGCGCGCAGCTCGCACGCGTGGGCGCGGTGGAAAGCGCCAACCCCGCGCTGGGCCAGGGCATTGCGGCGGACGATATCATTCGCCCGCGCATCCCCGAACCACCCTCACCGAAGAAGATCGAGCACCACGGGGGCCATCACTGATGTTCGAAATCGGTCTCGCCCACTACCTGACCGTCGGCGCGATTCTCTTCGTGCTGGGCGTCTTCGGCATCTTTATGAACCGCAAGAACGTCATCGTTATTCTGATGAGTGTGGAGCTGATCCTGCTCTCCGTCTCGCTGAACCTGGTCGCGTTTTCCTCGCGGCTGGATGACCTGGCGGGGCAGATTTTCGCGATGTTCATCCTGACGGTCGCGGCGGCCGAAGCGGCGATCGGGCTTGCCATCGTCGTCATCTATTTCCGCAATCGCGGCACGATCGAAGTCGAGGATATCTCGGCGCTGAAAGGTTGAGGGCATGTTCGTAGGCGCGGTATTCTTCCCGCTGCTGGGAGCCTGCATCAGCGGCTTCCTCGGACGATGGATCGGCGACAAGGCGGCGCAATGGTCCACCGTCTTGTGCATGGCGCTGGCCGCACTCTGCGGCGCGCTCGCGTTCTGGGAAGTCGCGCTGAATGCGCGCCCGGAAACCGTGATGCTGCTGACCTTCCTGGATGTGGGTGACCTCGATATCAGCTGGGCGCTGCGCTATGACACGCTGAGCGTGGTGATGGTCGCGATGATCACGCTGATCTCCACGCTGATCCACCTCTACTCCGTGGGCTATATGCACCACGACGCGACGCCCTCGCGCTTCTTCGCCTACCTGTCGCTCTTCACCTTCATGATGCTGATGCTGGTGACCGCGGACAACCTGGTACAGCTCTTCTTCGGCTGGGAAGGTGTCGGCCTCGCGAGCTACCTGCTCATCGGCTACTGGTACGAGAAGGACAGCGCCAATGCCGCGGCGATGAAGGCCTTCATCGTCAACCGCGTGGGCGACCTGTTCTTCATGCTGGGCATGGCGCTGACCTTCTACACCTTCGAAAGCATCGAGTTCTCGGCGATCTTCGCCGCCGCCGCGAACCACGCGAACACCACCTTCATGGGCATCCCCGCGCTGGAATTGATCGCGGTGCTGTTCTTCCTGGGCGCCTGCGGCAAGTCCGCGCAATTGGGCCTGCACACCTGGCTGCCGGACGCGATGGAAGGCCCCACCCCCGTCTCCGCGCTCATCCACGCGGCGACCATGGTGACCGCCGGCGTCTTCCTGATGGCGCGCATGTCGCCGGTGATGGAATACGCGCCGACCGCGCTGGTGATCGTGACGATCGTGGGCGCATCCACGGCGCTGTTCGCGGCCACCATCGGCTGCGTGCAGAACGACATCAAGCGCATCATCGCCTACTCCACCTGCTCGCAGCTGGGCTATATGTTCGCCGCCGCCGGCCTCGGGCTTTACCAGGTCGCGGTGTTCCACCTCATCACGCACGCCTTCTTCAAGGCGCTGCTGTTCCTGGGCGCGGGCAGCGTGATCCATGCCATGTCCGACGAGCAGGACATTCGCAAAATGGGCGGTATCTGGAAGAAGATCCCCGTCACCTATGCGGTGATGTGGATCGGCTCCCTCGCTCTGGCAGGCATCCCGATTTTCGCGGGCTACTATTCGAAGGATGCCATCCTGGAAGGCGCGATCGCAGCCCACTCCACCGTCGGCCTCTTCGCCTTCGCCTGCATGGTAGCGGCCGCTTTCTTGACCGCCTTCTACTCCTGGCGTCTGCTGATCCTGACCTTCCACGGCGCGCCGCGCGCGGACCATCACACGATGGACCATGTGCATGAATCACCCTGGGTGATGCTGGTGCCGCTGCTGGTGCTGGCCGTCGGTGCGGTCATCACCGGCTTCACCCTGAAGCCCTACTTCATCGGCGACCTGCAAACCGCCTTCTGGAACGGCGCGATCTTCAATCTGCCCGCCAAGCACATGATGGAAGCGCTGCACCACGCGCCCGAATGGGTGCCGACATTGGCGAAAATCACAGCCGGCTCCGGAATCGTGCTGGCCTTCGCGCTGTACATGTTCGCGCCGCATATCCCCGGCCGCATCGTCGCTGCCGCACCCGGCCTGCACCGCTTCCTGCTCAACAAATGGTATTTTGACGAGTTCTACGACCGCTTCATCGTGCAGCCGCTGCGCCGCCTCTCTGTCATCCTGTGGCAGGTGGGCGATGCGAAGATCATCGACGGCATGCCCAATGGCGCGGCGCAACTGGTGGCCGATGCCGGGCGTGGGGCCATGCGCCTGCAATCGGGCCGCGTAGCGACCTATGCCTTCGCGATGATCGTCGGGCTCGTTCTCTTCATCACCCTCTTCCTGCTGGGGCGCTGAGCCATGAACGCAGCCGGCTTTCCCTTGCTGTCACTGCTCACCTTCCTGCCGCTGGTGGGCGCGCTGATCATCATGCTGGTGCGCGGCGATGATGCGACGGTCGCTTCCAACGCGCGCTGGACGGCGCTTTGGACGTCACTGATCGTCTTCGCACTATCGCTGATCCTGTGGTTCCAGTTCGACAAGTCCACCGCCGATTTCCAGTTCCAGGAACGCGTGGAATGGCTTGGTGATTTCGGCGTCTCCTACCACCTCGGCGTCGATGGTATCTCGGTGCTCTTCGTGCTGCTCTCGACGCTGCTGACACCGCTGTGCATCCTCGCCTCCTGGGAAAGCGTGCGCACCCGCGTTCGGGAATACATGGTCGCCTTCCTGGTGCTGGAAACCATGATGATCGGCATGTTCGTCTCGCTCGACATGCTGCTCTTCTACATTTTCTTCGAAGGCGTGCTGATCCCGATGTTC